>JAERTF010000108.1 GCA_016845105.1 Bacteroidota bacterium
ACCATATATGATGCTATAAATTTAATAAAAAATATTAACATTTGATATTATGGCAAATTTGATTTTAGACTTTTTAATTGATTTGAAACAAAATAATAACAGAGAGTGGTTTAATGCTCATAAAGATTATTATGATGAAGCAAGAAATGAATTTATTAAATTAGTTGAAGCTATTATTCCTGCTCTTGCAACTACAGTTCCCGGCATTGCCAATTTGACCATAAAAGAAAGCATTTTTAGAATTTACAGAGATGTTAGATTTTCAAAGGATAAAAGCCCCTACAAAACACAGTTTGGAGCATATTTAGCACCTGGTGGTCGGAAATCCATATATGCTGGACATTATATTCATGTTGAACCTGATAATAGTTTCCTTGCGGGAGGAGCATATCGTCCTCAAAGCGATAAGCTTAAAAACATTAGATCTGAAATTATGTATAATATAGATGAGTTTAAAGGAATAATTAATGACCCCGGGTTTATCAAATTATTCGATACAATTTCAGGAAGTAAGCTAAAACGGCCACCTGTTGGGTTTCCCAAGGATTTTGAAGATATTGAGTTATTGAAGTTTAAGGATTATACAATTTTCCATCCCATTGAAAACAAGGCTTTTAATAATCCAAGTTTTCTTGTAGAGTCAGTTGCAATATTTGAGAAAATGAACATATTTAATGGGTTCCTAAATAGAGCTACTCAGGATTAGGTAGCGAATTTGAATAGGTAAATTTTGTACCTTAAAGACAGTATAAATATTGGATCCCACTTCATGCAGAAAGTGTTGATGAATAGAAAGCAATTTAGTCAGCAATAATTCATCGATACACAATATTGTAAATCTTTACTTAGAGTTTTATCATTCACTATATATTCGTAAGTGATATCGTTTCAAAAAAACAATTTCGATACCTACCATAATTCTTCAGAATAATTTTATATAAATATTTACATTTTTACATAAGTAATTGAAAATATAACATACAGTCTATAAGACCAATGTGTCTTTATCACTATTATCATTAATCAAACTATCTTTGCAGTGATATAATTATTTGTGACCCTAACCATATTTGTTTGTCATTAGAACAGAAGAAAACTTGAGAAGTGTATCCTGAAAAGAACAGGGAAATAATAGAAAAAAGTCTAGAAGGCAATTTAAGAGCTCAGTACAGTCTCTATAATTTATACGCCAAAGCCATGCTTAACGTAGGTTATAGGATTATGGGAAGCGTTGAGGAAGCAGAAGATATGCTTCAGGAAGCTTTTTCAGAAGCTTTTAAGAAACTTCATACTTACAGATATGACTCTGCTTTTGGTGCATGGTTGAAAAGAATTGTAGTTAATAAATGTATAAATGAAATAAATCGTAAAAAAGCTGATCTAACATATATGGATGACATGGCACATTTTAATACAATAACAAAAGAAGATGATAATCTACCGGAATTGAGTGTTTCACAGATTAGAAAAGCCATGGAGCATCTTCCGGAAGGAAATAGAATAATATTTTCATTGTATCTGCTCGAAGGATATGATCATCGTGAAATAGCTCAAATATTAAATACCAGTGAAAGCAATTCAAAGACTCAATATATGAGAGCCAGAAGAAAAATTAAAGAATTATTAAGTACTACTTATCATGACTAATGACAAACTAGAAAATTTTATTCGTAATAATAGGGATGAGTTTGATGAACTTACTCCATCACCCGAATTATGGAATGGAATAGTTACACGAGGTGAGAATAGTATTTCGGAACCTGAAGAAGCCAAAACCAAAGTAATTGGTATTAACTATTTAAAATGGGCTACACGTGTTGCTGCTGCAATTATTATATTTTCAGGGAGCTATTATTTTCACGACTACAGAAGCAATCAACAACAAATTGCCCAAGAAAACTCTGCTAATTCAGTTAATTCTGAACTATATAATACTCTAATGGAGGCTGAATACTATTATACAGCACAGATAGGGTTAGAAAAAGAGAAACTCTATTACCTAACTGTTGGCAATACTGTTGTGCGTGAAGAAATTCAAAATGAATTAAAGGAATTGGATAAAGAATTTCGAGACTTAAAAGAAGATTTAAAAGACAATGCAGATAATGAGGATATTATAGCTGCCATGATTCAAAATTACAGATTGAAACTTGGCATTCTTCAAGATATGATGTTACAACTGCAACAAGATAAAAAAGTAAAAAATACTAACAATGAAATTAAACGTATACAGATTTAGTACGATATTAATGATGCTGCTATACTATTCAGTATCATTATTTGGCCAATCGTTTACTAAAGAAAACGCAGTGGTGCGATCATTTCCTTTGGCCGATGATACCGAAATAGAGATATCAAATAAATATGGTGATATCACCATTGAAAGTTGGGAAAAGGATTCGGTTAAAGTTATTATTGATTATAAAGTAACTTCTACAAAAGAATCCAAACTAAATAAAACATTTGGTGCCATAAACTTCGATTTTAAAGCGAATGATTATTACATTGTTATGAGTACTGAATTTGAAGGTAGTGGATCGTTTTGGTCAGACGTATCCGAAATCGCAAGCAATCTATTTGCAGGAGGTACACATACTTCCATAGATTATACAATATATGCTCCTGCCGATAAACGCATTAATATTGGTTTAAAATATGGTAATGTTTACTTAGCTAATCATATTGGTGATATAAAACTATCCCTTTCCAATGGTGATTTTAAAGCACATAATCTACTTGGTAATTCTGAAATAGAAATTGCGTTTGGAGATGCAACAATAAATAGTTTATTGGATGGTGAAATCAAAGTTAGTTATGGAACACTAAATCTTGAAAGTGCGGGTAATATCTCTGTTATGGGGCAATCTTCTGAATTCGAATTTGGAACGGTTGATAACCTTGTGCTTGATTCCAAAAGAGACAAAATTTCTATTGAGGAAATAAAATCAATTTCTGGCACTAATTATTTTAGTCGCATTATTATTGATAAGCTCCACCAAAAACTTGATTTGTCAACTAAATATGGAAGTTTGAAATTAAGAAGTATTGAACCCGGTAGCACTGAAGTAAATATATCATCTATAAATACAACATTAAATTTATACTTGCAGAAAAACAAGAGCTATTTTGTAAGCTTGATAAGCGATAACAGTGCAGATGTTACTTACTCTGCTGATCTAGGTGATTTTAATACTGAAGAAATTTCAGGAAAAGAAAAAACCATGAAAGCAGAGTGTATATATGGAAATAAGAATGTAGCTATACCTATTAAAATTAACATAATGTCGGGATTACTTTCAATTAAATTAGAAGAATAATTTAAAATATGTAACCCTCCCAAATAATTGTTGTCTTTAGGGTAAATCTTAAAAATTGAATCATGAAAATTAAATATAATATAGGAATAGTTTTTATACTTCTTTCGGTCTTAATTTGGAGCACTGGATGCAGAAAGTTTCCATTTATTGAAGGTAATGGTAATGTTGTTAAAGAAATAAGACCATCAGTTTCTTTTAACAGAATTGATAATAGGGGAGAGTTTAATGTTTATTACATACCTGATACAATATTCCGCGTTGAAATTGAGGCTGAGTCGAATTTGATACCACATATTAGAACCACTATCAATGGTAATGTACTGGAAATTGATTCAAGAGAAAATCTCAATAGTAATTATGCAATGAAGGTGACTGTTTATTCACCTGTGCTTGCAGGTGTTGATTTAAGCGGGTCGGGTTTGATTAATGTTCATAATGCAGCTTCAGGAACATTTGATGTTATTTTAAGTGGATCAGGAAGTATTTATGGCGATGTTAACACTGGTTTATTTACCTCCAAACTATCGGGATCAGGTGAAATAGATTTTTCAATGATTGCCGACAATGCAAAAGTAATAATTAGCGGCTCTGGAAATATTAGCCTTACTGGACAATGTATAGCTGGTGAGTATAAGATATCGGGCTCAGGAAATATAAAATCTTTCAATTTACCGTTAACTAATTGTAATGCAAAAATTAGTGGCTCAGGAAATATTTATACTACAGTTAGCGATATTCTTGATGTTAAAATTTCGGGTAGTGGAAATCTATATTACATTGGAAATCCCATTATTAACTCAAATATAACGGGTTCGGGAAGTGTTATAAAGGAATAGAAGTATGAAATTAGTTATAGCAATTATACTGTTGATTGGTTTCACATTTTCGATACAATCACAAACATTTGAAAGACAGCTTGGAATGAGGTTTGGTACCATGTCGGGTATCACAGGAAAAGTTGTAAAGGACAAAAAAACAGCAATTGAAGGTACGCTAGGGTTTCGCAAGGGAGGAGTTCAACTCTATACTCTTCTCGAAGCCTATAAGATGCTAGACAAAAATACAAATCAAAATTGGTTCATCTACTTTGGAGGTGGTGCGCATGTTGGCTTTATAAATGGATATAATAGGGTTAGAAGATGGTCCAATTCAACTGGTTATTATTGGGAGGAAGAAAGAGCATCAGGTCCAGTGTTTGGATTAGATGCAGTGATGGGGGTTGAATATAATTTCCCTGTCCTACCAATAGTTTTATTTTTCGAATTTAAACCCATGGCTGAGTTCCAGTCATTTAATAAAATAAGATTTAATTTCTGGGATACTGGAATAGGACTTGTATATAGATTTAATAATTAATAAATATTTAATATGAAAACAATAAAAATAATACCATTATTAGTGATTTTTCTTTTAAGCATTAGTGGTGTAGCACAGGATGAAAGTGGTGAAATGAAAACATTATTTTCAAATTCATCAGGGTCAAAAATTAGTCATGGAGGCTATGGTTCGTTTAGCATAGGTTATTCACAAATAGATGGAAAGGATGCAATACAACTTGGTGGTAGAGCCGCCTGGATAGCAAACCATAAATTTGCAATAGGATTGGCAGGTTATGGTTTTTTCAATAGCGTTCAGAAAAGTTATAGTGACATTGAGGATCCATCAAATTATTTCATAACTGGTGGATATGGAGGTTTGTTTTTCGAACCTATATTAATGCCCAATAAACCTGTTCACGTATCCTTTCCAATTATACTTGGAGTAGGGGGTGTAACTGCTGTACAATCGCAAAACTGGTCAAGCAGTAGTTCATATAACAAGAATGTTGATTATTATGATGCTGATGCCTTTTTGGTTCTGGAACCAGGTGTGGATATTGAGTTTAATATTGTGAAGTTTTTCCGTGTTGCATTGGGTGCTTCATATCGATTTACAAATGGAGTTGACTTAAGATATAAGTATTTGGATAATGATTATAACGAGCAAATTATTAGAGTGGATAAAAATGCACTTGACTCCTTTACATTTAATATTGGGTTTAAGTTTGGTTGGTTTTAAAAGAAACTAGTGATTAACTATAAATCTTAAGTTTAACTGAGGTTATAAAGAAGCTCTGTATGATATTAATTCTTACAGAGCTTTTTTTATAATACTTTTTTTTATGGGTGACTCATCAGAAATATAGTCTTTAATTAGTTCAAATTCGATGAAAATACTCGTTTGACCGAAGGAATAAGGCGCTATTTCATAGCTATTATAAAGAAATCCAATTCCATTATTTTCAATATATAAATTGTGATTAGGCTCTATTTTATCCACAAAATAGCCAGCATCAACCAAAGAAATATGTGTTGGTATTTTTTTATCATGATATAATTTTTGTGTTAAAATTTTTGATAATGAATCTCTTGTGTTCTCCTTGAAAATATCTTCATATGTAAGTAACTTACCATCATGTAGATCAACATTGCTATATGAAACCTTTGTCATACCATGTGCTCCACCAGAATACGCATACACAAGGTATTCAAGACATACCAAATAATCCGAATTATGTATAACCGACATTGAAACAGTTTTTTGCCAGTTGTTAGATGCCCCTATAGATGAACGTCCTGCATTTTGATTTTTATAGTTTGTGTAATATTCGTCTTCAAAACTTGTTAGCATTGAATCTGGATTATTTTCAAAAAAATTAGCACCAAAAAAACTGTCTGAAATAATTCGTTTTATGGAATCCGAAATATTATTTTGCTCTTGCTTTATTGGATATAATAGGGTTAATTCTATTTCAGCAATGGGAGAGTTACTACTATCATAATATAGTTTGTCTTCTGAGTGCAAGTAATGCACATCGAAGGGAATCGCACCCATGGGATAATTTTCGGAAATATCAACTTGTAAGACATTATGAGTGGTAGAATTCCATATTCCAGTAAAAGACTCTTTAGTAATTAAACCTACGAAAGTATGAGTTTCATTCCCATATTCTTTTATTCTAGCTTGGTTATCAATAATATCACCTGTTACAGTAATCGTATTTACAGGAACTAGATTGTGAATATCATCAATCATTTGATAGTTGTAATTCCCATGCAGTTTATCAAACGACCTAACAATATTAGCAGTTACTTTTGTATTGCTATCTATAGCGCCTTCATACCTGCTATAATAAATATTATTATCATTTATATTTTGTGCACTAACACTTAGGGTAGTTAAAACAACTATGGTACTTGTCAATAGCTTGTAATTCATCATATTAGATATTGTGATATTATAAAAACCTATACTATATTAAGGAATTTTTTGCATTGCACAAAACTAATATTTTAAATGTCTATGTCTGTAATAAAATAGAACTTGTTTCAATCAATAAGTATTATTATTTTAAAGGTTTTGTTTTAATCCGGTCATATTTTTTAGATTTGTATAAGTATATTAATTATACAAGATTATTAAATGGAAATTAGTGAGTATTATACCATAGCAATTGAAAGCGAGGGGTATTATAAGGAGAAAGGAAGTAAGTTTATCGCCATTGCTTTTCATGTTGAAGATGAAGAAGATGTTGCCAGAGCTAGAGCTGTGATTAAAAAGAAGTATTTTGATGCTCGTCATCATTGTTTTGCTTACCGGATTAATCCTGAAAATGAACAATCTAGAAGTAGTGACGATGGAGAACCGTCTGGGACTGCAGGTAAACCAATATTAAATCAATTATTATCCCATGAACTAACTAATACTTTAATAATTGTGGTGAGGTATTTTGGTGGTACAAAACTAGGAGTTAGTGGTTTAATTCTAGCATATAAATCCTCTGCTCGAGATGCAATTCAGAAT
>JAERTF010000109.1 GCA_016845105.1 Bacteroidota bacterium
GCATTTCATATATTTTTCTCATCCGTATCTCCTAAAAAACACAAAAGCCACGAAGGTATAATCTCCTCAAAAAGGAAATTATCAGCCTCCATGGCTCTATTTTAATATTTGGTTGTATAACGCTTTTGTTTTTTGTCTTCAGACAAAAGTTTCATTATTTTTATAAAATTCCTTCTTTATTGTCAAGTAAAGTCTTCAGGTTCAGCAATTCTCGGTATCAAATCATAATCGATCAAATCATAACCCGTTCCGGTCCACATACTTTGCATTCGCTGGTTGGACAGTTCGAAAAGTTCTAAATTCGCTTCGCTGAACAGCAAAAACTGCGGGCAAGTGTGTTCTCAAACAGCTTGCTGTTCTTAACGCTTTTCTTCATTAAGAGCTTGTTGCAAACTGATCCAAATGCTCATGGCAAAGCAAGCAGACCTGCACTGGATATTTAAGTTTTTAAATGACAGTCTTTTGAAAAAGTTAATTGTATCACGGCGGCATAAAGTCTGGAGGACCGATTATCTTTTTAATCATGGATTCCCAGCTTTCAAATACCATAAATCTGAAGGTACAGCGAATCTGATTCCAGAATTCTTTTCGAGAACTAAAATCCTGCCTGCATTTTTGATAAAGCGGATCAGTCAATTCCAAAATTTGATGGGTGTAAAAGGCCAGTAAGTTTAGCATAAAAAAGACCATAGACAAGTTTTTGTTGCCATGGCCATAGTTATGTTCAAGATGGTAGCCTTGATTTTTTAAAGTATTGAACGTCTCGTTTTCAACTTTCCATCGGGCTCGCCCACCTTTGACAAGATCCCTGATATTACCTTTGTTAATGGCTATATCTGTTACCCAGCTGTTTTTATAGGTCGTTTTATCAGCCTTGTTTATTATCTGAAATTGGAAAAAATTTACTTGGTCAGCATCTGCTGTTCCGTTTAAGGGAACCTGGTTGATCCATTCATAAACATATCTTTTACCTTTAGGCATTTTTATTTCAAGCTTCTTACCGTCACCCAGTCCAGTAAGTTCATCAACCCATTCGAACAAAATTTTATGATCTGTTGGTTTGGCTACAAGGATATAAGACATGCCGGCTGTTTTTAACTCATTAATGAAAGGCTGTTTTGAATACAGCCCATCCCCCCCGATGGTAATTTTTAACTTTGGGTGGGCTTTTCTGATTTTTGCTATGATCCTTTTACCGGCATTGATCTCGCAGTCCTGCTTGGTTGAACCGTCTTTGTTCTGAATTGATTCTGGTGCAAGGGGTAATACCTGTTTCATATCCGGATGAATGATTACAGCCTGAAGAATCTGATGATGATATCGGATATGACCTTTGGACTTTTTTATGAGACATCCCGGACAGCAAAGTTTTTTCGAAGAGAAATATTGAGACCCATCTATAGGAATGAGATACGTGCCGTTGAGAAATTGATAGCTTTCAAGCTGCTTGTTTCTTTGAAGTTGATGTAAATAATCTGAAAAGATTGCTTCAAGTTCATCTGTTGGCGCCTGATCCAGGATATCCCGAAGCTGGGTATCTTTTGGAATTGACTCGATGTTAAACATGGTTTTTAAATTGTTCAAATTCCAGGCTTTTTGCAATCTGCGCTGGAAAGTAAGCAGTGATGGGTCCTGAAAATACATCATGGCAAAACCGGTCATGAAAAAATCATGCAACCGATATTCGGTCTTGTCTGGATTACGGCTATCTTCGACTTGAAGGAATCGTTTTGATAGCATTTTTCTCAGACCTGTGAAGCCCAGATGTTTTTTAATATGCACCGAAATTTGCCTTGTTGTATTGTAACGTACTGAAAATATACAACATATCTAAGGCAACGTCTAGATTTATTATTTCCTTTAATATCAGATACTTACATGATATTTTATTGATGCTTTGCGAAAAAAATATTTCAATTTTAATCGAAAACCCTACTAATTAATGAAAAAAAGTGGTCACCGAGAATTGCTGGGTAAATTTGTTCTAACAAACAATTCCGCAAGCCACTTGGCTATTCCGAGTCATTTTCAGATAATCAAAGACGGCACGTGTGTTTAAGAGTAGTTGTCGCATTTTTTGAGCAACACTTTTGACCTTTTTACTTTTGATAAGTCCCACAGCAAATCGTCTGAGTCTTGTTATATTTTCCGGGCCATACCCAGTTCTTATGCGACTGCGGTCTTCATCATAATTCCAATCAATTATGTAATGACAGGTATTTTCAATAACCCAATGGCCTCGATTTATCTTGAGGAGCTTTGCTGGATCGGCTTGGATAGGGCTTAAGCTGGTCACACCATAAACGGTCTCGTTGCTGCTTTTATCACTTTTTTTATCATAAGACATTCGGTTAATCATAAACGATTGTCCGATATGGGGAAACTCAAGATATTTATTTAGATCGCTGCTAACCCAAATTTTTCGATTTTCGATTCTTCCATGCTCAATACCATCTACGGTTTCATAATCTGGGTTTTTATTTTTATGGGTGAAATGAAATTCAATGTCTTCGAGTAAATTCTTCTGATTGCCCTTAACTATAAAAAGATAGTTCGCTTGTCTTTTCTCAACCAAATAACGCGCAAAATCCCTTTGAGTAAGCAGGGCATCTCCTGTAACTGTTTTTCCGCAAATATTAATGGCATCTAAAAGAGGGGCGGCTATTTTGATTTCATTGGTTTGTTTTTCTTCATCAGTTCTATCTACAGGGAGCGTGCCAACTTTTTTTGGGTATAACACTGACCGCTTTGATGGCCAATAGCGCTCATGATATGAGTTTGACGTCCATTCTCATCAATGGCATTGCACATGGTTTTACCATCTATTGCTAAGCTTTCATCAACAGCACCATAAACCTCATTCCATTTTTGTAATGCCCGGTCAAGTTCTTCGGGTTCTACTCTTACCAACACGTCACGAATGGTACTTTCACTGGGTACAATATATTTTTTGTCATGGCGACGGCACCCAAATCTGGCACGGGCTTTTTGAGTCAGACTTTTTGCCCAGTCTGAAATAGCCTTATAGCCTGTCATACCGCACAAAATTGCTGCTGCAGAT
Source organism: Bacteroidota bacterium (assembly GCA_016845105.1). Lineage (GTDB taxonomy): Bacteria > Bacteroidota > Bacteroidia > Bacteroidales > F082. The sequence goes on from JAERTF010000109.1 coordinate 3,062, forward strand.
ATGGATAAAACCACATGTATTCTATGTCGACGTCCCTGCTCCCTGCGAGGATCTTTAACCTTTCGAAAAAATGTTGGTAAAGATTTCATCTGCTGTGCCTTAAGTTTCATGTTCCGCCCTCCGGTTTGATAACGCTTGTTTAATATCGGATGAGATAATATGCGACCGGCATCACGTTGCAGGGGTTGAACAAACACCATTTTACCTGAGGTTTTTATATTGCTATATCCACCACGAATACGTTGGAATCCTTTGCTATAACCAACAAAATGCCAATTTGAGGCCTTGTATATAGTCCCGCAAAATCGTGTTGGATCAACAAAAGTTTCTAGTAACAATAACGGATATCCAAAATGATCTATCCAATCTTGCTGTATTCTATGCTGACATAATGACAAAACTTTTGATGCCAGGTTTTTATGGTGATGTTCAGGCAAAATAAGAAAACGAGAGTTGTTGGCCAGTAAATTTAAACGGTCGTATTGATGGCGGTAACCCCAGCCTATCCATTGATCCCTTGCACTGCACTTTAAAGCCGCTGCCGAAAATACAATTAAGGCCAGCCAAGCATCATGATAAGTTGCAATATACTGAATAGTGTTACCTATTTTGGGCAATGCTCCCAGATAATGATGATCTCGCATAAGCTTTTGGAATCTGGGGCTAGCAGATTTGATTATCGGTCGAACGATTATGCTTTGAAGATGCATGGCTGCCTTTCCTTTAATTATGGCAGTCTTACATCAAACAAGAGGGCTTGTCCAGTATTTAATTCAACTGTTTTATTTTATGGTAAAAAATTATTGGAATCAATTTACCGTG
>JAERTF010000110.1 GCA_016845105.1 Bacteroidota bacterium
TTATCTCGCTCTGATTTAAAATGATTTCTACAAGATTCTTCGCTATCAAAATGTGCTGTAAAGCTAAATATATTCATCATCTCTATTTTCCTCAAAGATAAGTATTTATATTGAATTATTAGTGTTTACGGACATACAAAAAAATTATTACTTATTGCAATTGTTATACTAATATCATCATCATCCGCTATTGTTAATGCACAGGTAAAGGGTGGATTTAAGATGGGTGTCGATTTTTCGAAATTTAAACTAAAGGCAGGTGAAGGTTATGAAATTGATGATACAGATTTTAAACGACTTATATCTCCACGCATTGGATTTATAATTGATGTGGGTTTTACCGACAATCTATTTTTACAATCAGGAGCATTTGGATCAGCAAAAGGAGTTAGATATGACGACAAAAGAATCATAAGTGAAAAAGAATATGATTCTAAGGAGTATGAAATTTTATTGGGAATTGATGTACCCGTTAACTTTGGCTATAAATACGACTTAGGTGGAGCAAAGATTTTCGCAATGGCAGGACCTGTGGTTTCATTTAATCTGTACGCCACAAACTTGTATAAGGCTGATAATGAATATGACAATGATCATCAATCAATAGGAACCAGAGAGGAAGATGATTTTAAACCAATAAACTTTGGTATTAATATTGAGGGAGGTGTTGAAGTTGACAGGTTCCAATTTACAGCTTTTTATACACAAGGGCTAAGTGATCTGTCGAATATTCCAGATATGGTAAAAGTTAAAACCAATGTATTTGGTTTAACTGCAGCAGTTATGTTTGGCCGAGTTGATTAATGAAATAATTATTATTAATTCTAATGAGCTCTCTTATAATTTAATGAGCTCTCTTATAATTTTAGGAGAGCTTTTTTTTTGGTAAGAAATAAGGTTAAATCTTATATATTTAATCTTCCCCTCAATATTCTGGCATTTTTTTATCAATAAGTTAATTAAAGAGTGCAGAGGGAAATTTGGTTTTTTGTAGACGTCTCCGCATGTGCGAAGGCAAAGGGACAAATACAAGTTACTAAATACCAAAAAATTTAAAAGGTTCTGTATCCACAAATAAATCTACAGTATTACCATTGTATGTACTTCCTGTTCCAACTTTCAGCATTTTTGTTTTGGAGTCTTTACTGAAATCAATATTTTTCATATCAACCCAAAATGTATTTGGTGATATTACCGACTCAAAATAGTAGACGAGGTTTTTTTGGTCTGAAACTGATCTCCATCTGGTTGAGCTTATATTAGGCTCATCCTTGGAAGAAATACCAAATGGAACAGAACAGTTTCTAATAACACTAAAAACACTTGCTACAGCAACTCTTGTATTATCTGTTTTTGGAATTGCATTTATATAGTATGTTGCTCTGACAAACCTATCTGCGGCACGATTTGTTCCGGGTAGCATTATGGTTCCTGGTATACCTTCCCAATATGTGTTTATGGCAAGTTGTTTTTCAAATATTGGAGAGTTTGTCATAACCTGATATGATCGATTATGATGTATAACTAATTTACCGTCAATATATTCAAAAATGGCATTGTCGCCTGATTCATCAGAAATTGATAGATGTAATGTTGTAAACCTTTTCGTTCCTGGGAGATATTCACTTACTACCACAAACTCTTCTTTTCTTAATTCAGTTACAGCTTCTTCCACCGTAGCAAAATTGTCAAGTACATATTGTGCCCAGCATGCAATTGACAAGCCTTTTTGTGTTCCACTGGAATCATAAACCGGATATTTGGATTCCGCAAGCCATAATAGATTGGCCACCAAGCCTTTTTCGTTCATACCATCAGAAGTAGCAATATCCCAGCTACTTGCTATAACACTTCCATATTTTGACATCCACTTTATGGAGTTTGATCCAACTTCTCCATTTCTTTCCATTCCTCTTGGAAAAATCCATAAGTTGGCCGGAATTTCATCCCTCCAATCCATTGAGCGGGCTGTTATTATTGTACCATTAGGCCCTTGGTACATAACACGAGTACAGGCTTTAATATCTTGATTTAAAAATGAAATAATCAGGAATAAACTTGCAATCAGAACTGAGTACTTGGTAGTTAATTTCATGATATTGTTGGTTTAGTTTTGTTCAAAGGTATATATTTTTGAAAATCTAAAGGTCTTGAATAAAATAGAAATGTAACAGATAAAAAAACAGCAATTTTAATGATTGATTTTTAATGAGGTTAAATATATAAATAGATAAACATAATTGGTTTATTTTTGACCTAAAATTCAGGAAATGATATTATCATTCTTAGGTACAGGAACATCACAGGGAGTACCAGTTCCAGCTTGTGATTGCAATGTTTGTACAATGGGAACAAACAAGGATCATAGACTTCGAACATCGGCACTCATCGAGATTGATAATACAACAATTTGCTTGGACGCTGGTCCGGATTTTCGATACCAAATGTTGCGTGAAAATGTCAAAAAATTAGACGCCATAGTTATTACACATTCTCATCGTGATCATATTGCCGGATTGGACGATGTTAGATCGTTTAATTATCTGACAAAAAAACCAATGGATGTTTATGCAACTAAGTATGATCAAAAAGAAATTAAACGAGAATTTTCATATGCGTTTAATAATAATTACCCCGGTTTGCCAAAGTATAATCTTATTACAATTGATGATGATGATTTTTGTGTAAATAATATTGTAATAACACCAATTAGAGCTCTACATTATAATACACAAGTTATGGGGTTTAGGATTGGTAAATTCGCCTATATTACTGATACAAACTATATTCCACCATCTTCACTTCACAAACTGGATAGTATTGATACTTTGGTAATTAATGCACTTAGACGTGAGAAACATCCTTCACATTATAATCTTGAGGAAGCACTTAGAGTAATTGGATTCATTAAACCTAAGCAGGCATATCTAACACATATAAGCCATATGATGGGATTTCATAATGAACTGGAAAATGAATTACCCCGGGGTATTAATGTTGCTTACGATGGACTTAAAATATCCATTTAACAGATTACTTCTGGACTCAAAAATTTGGCGATATTACTAAGCAAATCGTTTAGCTGCACAGGCTTTGATATAAACCCATTTGCTCCCATAGATAAACTGGTTTTTCTTTCTCCTGAGAATAAATATGCTGTTTGAACTATTACAGGCAATTCTGGCTCAATTTTCCTAAGATGTTTTAATACATCAAATCCATTTATACCCGGTAAATTTAGGTCCAATAAAACTAAATCAATTCCTTTTGCCTTTTCATTCAGAATATTAATGGCCTCTTCACCATTTTTTGCCCAAAGTATATTTGCTTGCGATTTTCTTAGTGCTGCATCAAAAAATTTTATGCTTGTATCTATGTCTTCAACTACTAAGATTGTTTTATCTGAAAACTGATAATCAGCCCATTCCATCATAATTAACAAAATTAATTTCAGTAAATCCCGATCCAAGATTTATATGGGGTAAAACTACTACTAATTTTCAGACTTTGTGAAATTATTCTATAAAAAATTAAATACAAGCAAGGAAAAAATTATTT
>JAERTF010000111.1 GCA_016845105.1 Bacteroidota bacterium
TCATCAAAAAGACAAAAAAGTGAATCTTTTTGCTTTCCTTTTCATGAATTTTATATTTTTGCAGCCTCAATTTGGCGAGGTAGCTCAGTCGGTTAGAGCGTCGGATTCATAACCCGGAGGTCCCGAGTTCAATTCTCGGTCTCGCTACTACAATCATCTAAAGCGCAAACAGTCAGAGAGTTAGGGTGTTCTGAACCTAACTTTTGCGACAGTTTGAGACAATTTCTGCGACAGCAAAAAGAGACATTGAGACCTTTGGGAAGGGTGCTAAAATGTTTCTTTCATGAATTATAAACTCGCTAAATTATTGGACAATAACAACTCTCTTAATGGGCGTTGGTATGTCTATTATTACTACCGACATCCCGAAACTGGGCAATTCAAAAGATTCAGAAAAGGCGTTTCTTCAAAGCTGAAAACCAAAACGGCGAGGAGAAAAAAGGCAGATGAATATATTAAAGCAATAAATCTTCGCTTAAAACGGGGGTGGAATCCTTTTATAGATGAAGATATTCAACTGACAAATGTCACTGCCGCTATTGAATATGCTATGAATTTAAAGGCAAGAACGATTAAACAAAGATCAGAATGGACCTATAGATCTGTGGTTAAACATTTCGTAGCCTATTTAAAAAAGGAGGGAATTGACAAACTTACCATTGAGGAAATTAACTCTCGCATAGTTCAGAAGTATTTTGACGATATGCTTATGAATGAACCTATTTCAAAGCGCACCTATAATAATAGGTTAACACCTTTGAAAACACTTTTTGAATTACTTCGTAAACGTGAATATATCGGCCACAATCCAATGTTGGCAATAGATAAATTAAGATGTGATGAACCTGCAATCAGTGCGTATACCTCCAACGAATTAGAACTGATTAGGAAAACACTGCCAAAACATAACTATGAGTTATATGTGATCACGCAATTAATCTACTATTGTTTTCTAAGGCCTGCAGAAATTGTTAGGCTTCAATACAAGGATATATTATATGATGCTAGCATTATTGTTATTCCAGGGACAAAAAGTAAAAACAAAAAATCTCAGGTTATAACAATTCCCGATCACTTCAAACTAAATTTAAAGGATTGGGATCTAAAGCAGCCTGCCAACCATTATATTTTTTCCACGAATCTAAAACCAGGTACTAGAGAAGTTGCCCCCACAAGAATCGCCTCTCGTTGGCGTGATTATGCAAATGCTGTTGGTATTGGAAAAAATATCTATGATTTTAAACACACGGGTAATGGGAATGCATTTGATCAAGGGTTTAATGCAAGGGATATCCAATTGCAGAATAGGCATTCATCACTTGATGAAACACAAAAATACTTGAATAAGTTTCGTAGGATCCCATCTGATAGGTTTAAGGAATTTTACAACGGATATTAATTATTTAGTCCATCCTTTGAAGCGGCCTTGAGGCTCTTTTTTAGATGATATATCACAGCTTATTTTTTGTAATAGAATCAACGAATCTTCAATGTTGGCAGCATTTTGTAAATCAAAACCAAATATTTCAGCATAATTAAGCTCCTTTTTAAATTCAACAGGAATCCTATTTTGCAGCCATGCAACATAATTCAGCATATAACTTTTAACAACTTGATCAACGGTCCAATTATAATCTTGTACTTGGGTAAATTCCTGATCATACATTGAAGTTATTGCTATGGGGTAAATGTCTTTGGCTCCATCCACCTTACCAACCCAAAACATAATTCGTAAAGGAAATTCATTTTTCAGACCATAAGCAATGGAAGTACCCATAGCATCAATACTTGCCATTTCACGGTATTTTGGATATGTGCCAGGTCTTGGTAAGTAGGCAGCTCGCATAAGCATGGGGGCAATGCCAATTGAAAACTCCTTTTTGCCATCACCATAGGTTAAAGGGAAATGATTATCACAATATGGGACCCAGTCTTGGATTTCTGGCTCTCCATCAGTTTCTTCCTTAACGATTGCCCATATATAGTAACAATTAATGGACTTAATAAAATATATGTGCCCAACTTCTGCAGATGCTGGCAACAATTCAAAGGTGTTACGCTCTCCGATGATATCAGCCTGGGAAATGTCAAGAAAATTATCATCTAGGTTATTATCGGGTCCTTGGAAGTCAAAAGCGAATTTCAACCCCTCATCTTCTTGGTGTTTGATTATTAATGAATCTTTTTTGATCCCGTCACTGTATGGTACTTGTTTGTTTGATGCCAATATATCATCAATGAAAACCATTTTCACATCCCTGTGCTTGTCATCAAAAATTGGGATAATCTTTGCAGTACTATAAAACTTTTGCAGAAATTCTTTCACGTCCATATCAGGAACATGATTTTTATAATTGATCACATTTTGAAAAGTGTTGTTTTCAACTTCACTAATATTTCTAATGGTAATATTGCCGGTTATTACTCGACATTCAATTCTATTTCCGTTTATATCGAGGTACACGAATTTTGCATAAAACTCTTGTCCTGTATCGGCTTGGTCAATTGTTTCAAGGTGGTGCCTTTGCAAAATGAAATGAGGCTTTGTTCCAAAGGCGTGAGGCTGCTGTACGCTATCAATTAAGGTGTTACCATAGAATAGTTCGAAGAGTGATTCTTCCGCATCTGTGGGCAAGTACGTCTGTACATGGTATAAGACAATATCAATTTGGTAATTACCTTCTTTATCCACCATGTATCTACCTGTAGTTGGATTGTAGTGGTTGCCTGGATCATCAATGTTTTTATCCCAAATTAAATAATCTTGATTATAGAATGGAATTTTGTATTCCATTTCTCCATAAAACTTGTTTGGAACTAATTTATCCAAGGCGAAATTGTTGTAAAGCATGGCAGATAGAAACCGGGGATCTTTAAAAACTCTGCCTGAAACAGAATAATTCACATGAGCAAAAAGCTGTTTAATGATAAATGCAAGATACAACTGCGGGCTAATGGCATTGTTGTTTGTTGTTTCAATATGAACTGAACCGTAATCCCAATCATTTATCACGCCATCAAATGAGGGGTTGGCTTTTTCTTCATCATCACCATAGAATGAAGGGTTCCATATACATGGCCAATTGTGATTTACTTCTGGATAGGATTTTTCTATGCACTGATCAATATGTTCAACGATATCAGTATGCTTGGTTTCAATGTCAAAAAACACTGGTAATGTTCTTTCATGAACATAGACATTGAAAATACCAGCACCTATTCTCATTTCAATGGAAATAGTTTTACCATTGGAAGATCTAGCGTACCAATCACCTTCTTTCAGCGTAATGCCATCACCAACAATGGATCCTTCGACTGTTGTCTGCACAGATGCATACCTGGCTAAACGATATGGAAAATTGAAAGCTTTCGCATTCACTGCCGTATAGGGAATGGTAAAACTATAAACATAGCTTCCATTGTTCCCTTCAAAGCCTGATTGCATGGTGAGGGTGAAAGCTACGTTTACAATCTCTAATACTGTGTCGTTGGCGATTAATTCAACCATGTAGGTTTATTTTTTCTCTATGGATGTGAGAAGGTCAAACAACCCAGACATTTGAATTAAACTGGAAAAGATCTCTTCGACAATACTTTCAACATTGTTATCAGTAATGTCAAATTCCTCTTTAAACCACTCAGCCAATTCAAGTTTTTGATCAGGAGTAAGTGCTTTAAATTCAGCAACAATGTTTTTCAGGTCTTTAAATACTTTGATTAGTCCAAGGGCTGAAATTCCAAGTCCAGTTCCTTCCATCCAGTCAATAATCCCGTCATCTTCGAGTGCACCGGTTGTTTTTTCAGTGATGTTGATTAGTACCAATAAAGCGGCTTGTAAACTTTTCATTTTTTAGATTTTTTTAATTGGTTTATAATATTTGATTTAACTGCATTTTTTCCCTCTGATTCGTTTAAATAGATGGAATTTATACTTAGCCTTAATCGGATCTTCTTCAGGCTCTGGAAAAAGTTCATCCGTTTTTTTAATGATTTTTTCATCTTTAGTAGTTAATGAGGATCCACCAGTTAAGCCAGTGCAAACGCCAACAATTATGGTTAATGCCGATGTGATATAAACAGGATAAGTAACAGGAATCAGAAGAGTGATTGCTGCCAATAGACCGATCCAAAAGGACCAATTGCGAAGCTTTATAAAGAAAGCAGGTTGCCTTGACGAGAAGCGTGCAAATACTAGTTTGACAATTTTATCCATTGGCTTTTTCTTTTAATTCTTTGCGGATCTTTTTAATTTGATAGTATAGATATACACAAGTGAAAGCAGCTGAAATAGCACCAAAACAAACAGGCAGCCATGCTAATAGGGAAGGGGCAAATGGTGTTAAATTCATATTGATGAAAGTTGTGATTCCACCTATTGATGTGCCTAAAAGCAGTTTCAAATAATTATCTAACATATCCCTAGTTTGATATCCTGTTTATATAGCTGCAACTGGCTTTTGACAAAGTGTTCATGCCTTTCCAATTTGCAATATTGTTTACCGGAACACCCGTTGTGTAGTATACCGTAACCTCGATATAGTCAACATACCAGACAGGCTCAGTTTTAGCCTCAGACATGCCAAAAAGACCTACTTCGAAGTATGACTTAATCTCTGAAACTGTCCAGGAACTACAACCCCATAGATCACTGTTGGATCCATAAGTAATGGTTGATTCTGCAGTGGATTGAGTGCCGGTTTTGTTGTATTGAGGGTATGAGCCAGAATTATAATCGAAAACGGAAATAGTAAGAAATGTTTCTGGTGCGGTTGATGATATATATCCTTCCACATCAACTTCAATACCTACAATACTTGCATCAGATGGAATACTGTTAAAGTTAAACCCCTTCCATCTACCACCTGTTTCTTCAGCACTTAGGGAATGGACGGCACGCAAATTTTCACTTTCATATACATTTCCATTACTTGTCCAAAAATTACCAATTGTTGCTGAACTGGCTGCGCTTGCTGCAGCAGTTTGGGCATTCATATTAAGTGAAGCCAAAAGCGAAAACAGAAAAATAATCAGATATTTCATGATTTACCTTTCTATAAGAGTATTGTCAAATGTGAAAAAGATGGTGTTGGCATCAAGCGCATAACCAATGACTTGAACAATATCACCTGATCCAGATGGCATTGTGGTAGTGATTGCACCGGCTGTTGTGGAAACATAGATTTCTTGACCAGCTGTTAAAGACCATGCAGAATTTGTCATAGTTCCATGGGTCAAGACTTCTTCAGCTGTGCCAATAGTAATTCCAATGGCTGGCATTGTAGAATATTGGTCTGCATCAGCTGCTGAAACGGTGCCGTTTCCACTGATATAGGCCACTTGCATGGCTGACATAGAACCAAGTAAATTGAATGTAATACCTGAGTA
>JAERTF010000112.1 GCA_016845105.1 Bacteroidota bacterium
CTTTTGAAAAAATATCCAAAATGTAGAGTAAATTTGCCAGATATTTTTCTCAGAATACGTTAATTTTAAGATGAAATTAATTCGCAAATTAAAGCTTACACACACGGAGTTAAAAACCTTTAAACTTCATACAAGTTATATGGTTATTGAAGGTATTGTACTGGGCATTATGGCTTTAAACGAATTTGTATTCCTAAAAAGTTTGAATGGAACCAACTATCAGCTAAGTTTTTTGTTTCAGTTCAGCATGCTGGTATTTCTATTCCTAATAGTAATAAACGAATTTTTAAAGAGAATCAGAAATAGGAAACGCTTGCTACGTTTTGTTGCTATTTTAAGTAGGTTGCCATTATTGGCATTATTATTTTTTCCAAGAAATACAGATGATTTAATTGCTCATCCATATTACCATTATATATTTCTTTTTTTATTTCTAATTTACTTCTCTGGTAATATATTTATTAATCCAAATATTAATTATCTATTAAAAGTAAATTATAAGCATAATAATTTTGGCAAGCTGTACAGCTACTCAACCAGCATAAACAAGATAGTTATGCTAATTGTAACATTTGCATATGGCTATATTCTTGATTACAATAATTTTGCATTTGTTTACATAATCCCTGTAGCTGCTTTGTTTGCAACAATTTCAGTATTTATACTATCAAATATCAGATACCCAGTAGATGAATTTGTAGTTGCTAAACAAACCGTTTTCCAGTCAGTATTGGCATCCATTAAAGAAATGCATTTGATACTAAAGCATAATACCCCTTATCGACATTTTGAGCTTGGTTTTATGTTTTATGGTTTTTCATTTATGATTTCTGTTACTGTCATTACTATTTATTTTTACGAAGCTTTAAATCTCAACTATGCAAGTGTGGCATTTTATAGAAATGCGTATAATATACTGGCAATTATTTTGTTACCATTTTTTGGGAAACTTATCAGCAACATTGATCCTCGAAAATTTGCTGCAATTACTTATTCTTCTATTGTTATTTATATAGCATTCTTAATGCTCACATCATATTTTCCTGCACATTTTGAGTTTTTAGATATAACTGTCTATTATACACTGATTTTCTACATAATATTCCACGGAATTTTTGCAGCAACAATGGTATTATTATGGAATATTGGATCTGCATATTTCTGTAAACCCGAGGAATCGGGTACATATCAATCACTACACTTATCTTTAACTGGGGTAAGGGCAATTTTTGCCCCACTGGTCGGAGTTGTGTTTTATGAGTTATTTGGGTTTACAGCTACTTTTTCAATGGCAATATTTTCTCTATTATGCGGGATAGTTCTTATGATATGGTCATATATTCGCGAATAGTATTGAATAAATATTAGTTCTTTATTCCTCTCTTTTAACTGCAAAGGCTTCTCCAAAATTCACGATTTCTGGTTCTTGAATTTCATATGGAAAATAATAAACAGGAACTGAATGTCCCCCTTTAAGGATTATATCGATCGCAATTGTTTCTATATTGTCATCTCCCTCATTTAGTTGAACACCAGCTTCATAAGTGATTCCGTAGGCAATGATCCTTCCTTCTTCCATTTCAGTCTCACAGAACTTTCTCAGTGACCATATCACCGATTCGTTATTGGGAATGTTTTTCTTGTCTTTTATTTCAAACTCGAATGGATGGACAATCTCTGCATTATCAACAAAAGCACCAAAAGGATAGCATTGTCCGGTGTCTTCCAATAGTTCCTTTGCATATTCAAATGAGTGGTCCAGTATAGTTTGTATTATTTTGTCCATTTTAGATTTGTTTAATTAGAATATTAGTAGTTATATTTGTTTTTCCATCTCTGCTTCAGCTTATTACGATCATCCAATTCACGTGAGTTATTGCCAGGATCGTAAAACTTTGTACCACTTATTTCTTTTGGTAAAAATTCCTGATCAGAAAAATTGCCTTCAAATTGATGTGAATATTGATAGTCCTTACCATATCCAATATCTTTCATTAATTTTGTGGGTGCATTTCGTAAATGCAACGGAACGCCTAAGTTGCCAGACTTCTGAACTATGGATTGAGCATCTTTTATCGCGGTATATGATGAGTTACTTTTTGGAGAATTTGCCAGATAAATAGCCGTTTGAGAAAGTATAATTCTACTCTCAGGCCATCCAATCTTATTAATCGCATCCATGCATGTATTTGCTAGTAATAATGCATTTGGATTTGCGTTTCCAATATCTTCCGATGCAAGTATTAGCATTCTTCTAGCAATGAATTTTGGATCCTCTCCACCTTCAACCATCCTTGCTAACCAATATACTGCAGCATTTGGATCGCTACCACGCATTGATTTGATGAATGCACTTATAATGTCGTAATGCATTTCACCTTGTTTATCGTAAATAGCCAGGTTTTCCTGAACTATTTTTAGAACCAACTCATTGGTAACCGTAATTTTCTTTCTGGCAGGTTTTTCTTGATAAACAACAAGTTCCAAAGCATTGTATAACTTTCGGGCATCTCCTCCTGATATCCGTAACAGAGCTTCATCTTCCTTTAAAATTATTTTAATATTGAATTTATCTGATAACAGGGCTATCCCTTTTTTCGTTAGCATACGCAACTCGTCTGTCTCAAGACTTTGTAGTATATAAACTTGGCATCTGGATAAAAGAGGAGAAATAACCTCAAATGATGGATTTTCAGTTGTAGCTCCAATTAGTGTAATTATACCTTTTTCAACTGCACCAAGTAGTGAATCTTGTTGCGACTTACTAAATCTATGAATCTCATCAATGAAAAGAATGGCATTACCATTAAACATTGCTGCCTGACTAATTACATGTCGTACATCTTTAACTCCTGAGCTAATAGCACTTAATGTATAAAACTCTTTTTCCAATGTATTAGAAATAACATTGGCAAGTGTTGTTTTACCAACACCAGGAGGTCCCCAGAGTATCATGGATGGTATGTTTCCGGATTCAATGCTTCTACGAAGAATCGCATTTTCACCCACCAGGTGTTGCTGACCAATATAGTCATTAAGTGCTTGAGGCCTAAGTGATTCAGCTAATGGTGTTGGCATGAGATCTCATTCTTTTATTAACACAAATCTACACAAATTATGGATGCATTATTTTGGCTATATTGAAAATAATTACCTTTGAGCTATGATTGATGAATTGTTATCGGAGGTAAGTTATAGGTTCAGTAGAAGTAGTGGTCCGGGAGGGCAAAGTGTTAATAAAGTATCAACTCGAGTTGAATTAATATTTGATTTAGATAAATCGAAAATATTAAATGAATATCAAAAGGAAAGGATTTCGAATAAACTAAAAACTAGGAAAACAAGTGAAGGTGTAATTTTATTGGCTTGTGATGAAACAAGGAGCCAATTAAAGAATAGGGAGATTGTAATACGTAGGTTTTTAGACTTGATAGAAGAAAGTTTGGCACCCATAAAAAAGAGAAAGCCCACAAAGCCAACCAAAGCTTCAAACGAAAGACGACTAACTAATAAGAAGAAAATTAGTAATAAGAAGAAAGATCGAAAACCGGAAATTGATTAAATCATTTTTGAATTTCAAATTTGAAAGCGATTAACTATAGCATAAAAAACCTTTTCCAAAACACTAATGACCAATGACCAAAAACCAAAGACTAATAACCGAAGACCAAAGACCTAATCTCCCTTTTTACTAAATTGCAACACAAACTGAAAACACATGAAACTATTAATGATTTATTGTTCAGATTTTGCCTATAATCCTACAATTCATACACTGGAAGAATTTCCGGAAATAAAGGAAAGCAAAAAATATACTGATGCATTGGTGGCATTTATCCATGGTGAGTTAATAGATGAGAATGAGCCAAAAGGTATAGAAAACAAGTTACTTAAGAATATTAAATGGGCTGCGAAAAAAAATAATACCAGAAATATTATACTCCATTCGTTTGCGCATCTTGCTGAAACCAAGGCTTCTCCTTTATTCACCAAAGGAATATTTGATAAGGTTGAAGATAGATTAAAAAATGCTGACTACGAATGTAATCAAACACCTTTTGGTCATTTCTTGGATCTTGATTTGCAAGCACCCGGAGTTTCACAAGCAAGGATATTTAAGAGTTTTTAATTGTATTAATCCAAAAATTATTTTCATGAAAAAGTTATTATTTCTTTGTTTCTTACTTATAATAAGTATAGGAACAATCAAATCACAATCTTTAGAGGGCTCAGAAATTGAACCTATTGAACTGGATTCTCAAAAAGTCATAGATCCAGATACAAATCTTAGAGTTCCCGATGATGATAAAATTAGTGTACCTTGTTTTAGTTTTAAAGTAAAAGTTATTAATAGAGAAGGACGAAGAGTGCCAGGGTGTATGGTGAGCCTATGGCAATATGGTACTAAAATTGAGACTAAGGCAAGATTTAAATGGGAATTACCAGATGATATGGATACAACAGTAAGAATTTACCCAATTGGAGTTATTGCATATATTCAGGTAAGTAATGATCAGGGGTTATGTGTTAACAATTATTTTGAAAATGGAATTGTTAAAGATACTGAATTGATTTATGTAATAGATGAATGTAATTAGCCTTTTTTACATATTTAACATATGTATAAATTACTATATTTGAATCTTATATTAAAATCATTATTCTGAGAAAGAAAAAACTACTATTAATTAATCCATTCAATCAGTCGAAAAGAGAAGAGGTTTTCGATGCACGTAGCATTTCGCCACCTTTGGGTTTAGGTATGATTGCAGGTTTAACACCTTCGGATTGGGATATTCAGCTATTAGATGAAAACTTTGAAAAATTTCAATATACTGAAGCCGATTTAGTAGGAATTACTGCACTCACATCAGCTTCCTACAGAGCTTACGAAATAGCTAGTCTATATCGAAAAAATAATATACCAGTTGTTCTGGGAGGTATTCATATATCAATGATGCCGGATGAAGCAGAGGGTTATGCCAACTCAATAGTTATTGGAGAGGCTGAAAGTGTTTGGAATACACTTCTTAATGATTTCGATAAAGGTACACTTAAAAAGCGATATTATGGTGAGTTAAGTTCACTTACTGATAGAATATTTCCTCGTCGTGATTTATTTCATAGTAATTATACTTATGCAAATATTCAAACCACCAGGGGCTGTCCGTTGAGTTGCGACTTTTGTTCGGTACATAACTTTAATGGTAGCAAGTATCGTGAACGACCTGTTAAAGATGTGCTTGATGAGATGGAAACCATCGAAAACGAGCGTTTATTTATTATTGATGATAACTTAATTGGATATACAAAGAAGTCCACAGATCGTGCCATAGATCTTTTTAAAGGGATGATATCCAGAGGAATAAAGAAAGACTGGTATTGTCAAGCATCTTTAAACATTGCTGATAATGAAGAAGTATTAGAATATGCCGCAAAAAGTGGTTGCAGAATGATTCTTATTGGAATTGAATCGGAGAAGGTTGATCAATTACATGAGACCAATAAGAAAATTAATCTAAGGATTGGAGTAAACCATTATGAAGAAGCATTTCAGCGTATTCACAAACATGGAATAAGTGTTCTTGGAGCTTTGGTTTTTGGTTTGGATTCAGACTCAATTGAAGATATTAAAAATAGAACACGATTTGCAATTGATTCAGGAATAGATGCAATGCAAGCCACAATTGTAACACCACTTCCGGGAACAGCTTTATTCAAACGTTTGGAATCGGAAAACAGGTTGCTATATACTAATTTTCCAAGGGATTGGGAACGTTATCATTTTCATGAGGTTAGTCATCAGCCAATTAAAATGACATCGGATGAGTTATCGGCTGCCATGGATGAATGCTGGAGAACTCTCTGGGATGAAAAAACAGTTTATCGAAAGATGTTGAAAACTTTGAAACAGACTAAAAATGCAAAAGCTGCTACATGGGCATTTACTTCCAATACGGAACGACATAATTTAGCCTTTGGAAGAGAAAAACCTGCTCTGGACATCGAAAAGATGTTAGGTAATATAAAATTATCTAATTATGAATAATTATACCTATACATATGTAATAAATAGAAATTGTAAGTTTCTTTTATTGTTTATTGTGATTGTTTCTTTGTTAGTCGTGTCATGTGATACGTCAATTACAAATCAATCTGGTGATAAACTAATTAAGCTTGAAGAAATAGATATTTCTAGAATTCATCATGATTATAAAAATGGTAATTATTCAATTCAAGAATTAATTAGTGCCTATATAAACCGGATTAAGGAAATTGATGAAAATGGACCTTCATTAAATTCTGTTTTAATCATTAACCCCGATGCCATTGAGATAGCGAAACAACTCGATATCGAGTATAAACAAGGAAGTATAAGAGGTCCTTTACATGGTATACCAGTTCTTCTAAAGGATAATATTGATACCCATGATAATATGCCAACAACTGGTGGTTCTATTGCCCTTAAAGATTCTTATCCTAAAAAAGATAGCTATGTTGCTATGAAACTTAGGGAAGCTGGTGCTGTGATCATTGGTAAGGCAAATTTAAGCGAATGGGCTAATTTTAGGGGTGAAATGTCATCCAGTGGTTGGAGTGGAGTAGGTGGCCAAACTAAAAACCCTTATGTATTGGATAGAAATCCTTGTGGCTCAAGTTCAGGCTCTGGAGTTGCCGTATCTGCTAACCTAACAGTTTTGGCAATTGGCACAGAAACAAATGGTTCCATAGTTTGTCCTTCAACAAGCAATGGAATTGTTGGAATTAAGCCAACAGTAGGATTAATAAGTAGGTCAGGTATTATTCCAATTTCATTTACACAGGATACTCCTGGACCCATGGCAAGAACTCTCACCGATGCTACTATTTGTTTAGGTGCACTTAGTGGAACCGACTCTGCTGATTCGAAGACATTCAATGGTGCAGGAAAAGTATATAATGATTATACTCAATTTTTAAATAATGATGGCTTGAAGGGCAAAAGGATTGGTTTTTACACACAGCCCTTGGGAGCAAATTACAAAGTAGATACATTAATGTATCAAGCTGCTCGTAAGATTGAACAGCTTGGCGCAGAAGTATTTGAAATAGAGAATCTTTATCCTGCAATAGCAGCAAAATATTCATTTGATGTAATGTTATATGAATATAAAGACGGGTTAAACAATTATTTTGCATCGCTTGGCAGTGATTCAAGAATAAAGAAATTAGACGATTTAATTGAGTTCAATAAAAATAACCCAATTGAAATGGAATTTTATAATCAGGTTTATCTTGAAATGGCAAATAAAAAGGGAAGTCTACAATCTGAAGAATATCTAAATGCCCTTGAAAACATGAAGTTATTGGTTGGCAATAATGGAATTGATAAAGTTATGGATAGCTTGAATTTAGATGCTATAATTGCTCCAACAGGAGGACCAGCATGGAAAACAGACCATACAAACGGTGATAGTTATCAGCTTGGTAGTTCTTCACCTGCGGCAATGGCAGGATATCCTAATATTACAGTACCAATGGGAACAATAGACGGACTCCCTGTAGGTGTTTCATTTTTCGGGAAAGCATGGAGTGAACCACTTCTCATTGAAATTGCCTATGGTTACGAAAGCAATACTAACCATCGTCAGACTCCAAAATATATTGAATCAAATTAATAAATTAGAAATATGAAAAAGGTATTATTTGCAATCGTTACATTTACTATAATCAGTTTCTCAACTGATATAATTGCTCAAAGTATAATTACGGACCGCCCAGACATGACTGAAAGTGCATTTACTGTGCCAGTAAGCAGTTTGCAAATTGAAACAGGATTCGGTATTGGATTTGAAACAGTGGACAAGAAAAAATATCAAAAATGGAGTGGCCCTTCTACACTTTTTAGAGTTGGTATTCTTAAAAACCTCGAATTAAGAGTTACTAGTCAGCTCGAGAATGTTAAAATTAAAGATAAGGATTATAGCCTTACTGGTATCTCTGATATGCAAATAGGAGGTAAAGTAAAGATTTTCAAAAGTAAAAACGAGAAAACTGACATTGCATTTTTAAGTCATTTATTGGTACCTACTGGTTCATCAGATTTGACCAATGATAGTTATGGAACTATCAACAGACTAGCTGTTTCACATGTGCTATCTGAAAATATTTCAATGGGATACAACCTTGGCTATGATTATTTTGGAGAAGGTAGTGGTGATTTTGTTTACACCCTTGCTTTTGGCTTTTCTCTTACCGAAAAACTAGGCGTGTTTGTTGAAGGATTTGGCGTAGTTGAAGATTTTAGTGATAATTATTCAAATTTTGATGCAGGATTTACATATCTGATCAGGAATAATTTACAATACGATTTTTCCTTCGGAACAGGAATAAACCTTTATATGAACTATATTTCAACTGGAATTAGTTGGAATATTGGGGGGTATAAATCAAATTAGTCAGTCCAATTTTAGTTGTTATTGATTTATTCAACAATTAGTAAATCTTTTTGATAGCGTAACAAAGGATATCTGTCTCAAAATGTACTAAATATTTACGCAATTTGGTTTGGAATATATTTTAGGCTTGAAAGTCAGAAATAAGTTATTTGCATAAACAATTTATTCAATTATTTGTTTAACCACTAAAATCAAACTTAAGTATAAAAAACCATATTAAAATGAAAAATACTCTCACTATATTTTCAGTATTGGTACTATTATCAATGATTACATCTTGTTCTTCAACAGAAAAGGCTGCTTCCAATCTTATGGAGAGTAATGTAATTACCATAAATGAAAATCCTAACCAACGTATATTAGTTTCCAAAGGAAATAACTTCGATCATCCAACATTGGTAATATGGGTTGAGGATATTGAGGGTAATTATATTTCGACAATATATATTACTAAGTCATTTGCAAGTGGTGAGTACAATTATGAAATGTTGGGAGATTCAATTTGGTTAAATAGAGAAGGTCCTTCCTATCAACCTGCATCACTGCCATATTGGACCTATAAAAAGGGGTTAATAAACGATAAGGAATTGGTTCCTACCACCCAAAATCCATTTATTGATGCTTATACCGGAGCAACTCCTACTTCTAGTTTTACAATTAATCGGAAATCAGAAAACAAGACTAAGAATTATAAAATTCTTCTTGAAATAAATCAGTTGGGTGATTGGAATAGATACTGGACCAATGATAAATACCCCGAATCAGCAGCTTATAAAAATTCAGCTCAACCATCTTTGGTCTATAGCGTTGTTATTGATCAAAATTCTCAAGAATATTATCTTAACCCAATAGGTCATGGAGACCCATTGGGAAATAGCGGCAAACTATATACAAATATCTCAACCTTAACAACCGCTAAAAACATATTAGAAGAAATAGTAGTATCATTCAAATCAAATAATTAGAAAATAATGAAACCAATAATAATTTCCATTTTTATCCTACTTTACTCTGTTGTTATTTTCTCTCAAAGTGCAGAGGTACATGGTAAGATTACAGATGTAACAAATAACGAGCCAGTAGCTTTTGCTAATGTTATTGTTGCAGGTACAAATATTGGAGCTACAAGTGATTTTAATGGAGAGTTTTTCATCACAGGATTAGCCCCAGGCTATGTCAAACTACAAGTATCTTTTATTGGTTATAAACCTGCATTTAGTGCTGATGTGCTTGTAAGTAATAGCAGTATTCCCTTTGTTGAAATAAAACTTGAGCCAACTCAAGAGTTACTAAATGAGGTAGTTGTAAACGCAGATCCATTTGATAAAGTACTGGAAGCTCCACTTTCAATGCAGTCGATAAGAGTTAAAGAAATTGAAAGTAATCCTGGAAGCAACAGGGATATATCAAGAGTAATCCAGTCTTTTCCAGGAGTTGGAAGTACACCAGCTTTTCGTAATGATGTATTAATAAGAGGTGGAGGACCAAGCGAGAATAGATTTTTTCTCGATGGCATTGAAATACCAGTTCTTAACCACTTCTCTACCCAAGGTGCATCAGGAGGCCCTGTTGGAATTATTAATGCAGATTTTATTCAGTCTGTTGATTTTTATTCTGGATCCTTTAAAGCCAGCAGTTATAATGCTCTTAGCGGTGTACTTGATTTTAAACAAAAGGAGGGAAGTAAGGACAAAACAAATGTTCAGTTTGCAATTGGAGCCAGTGAAGCTGCCTTTACACTAGATGGACCAATTGGAGAAAAAACAAGTTATATCTTTTCTGTCCGCAGATCTTATCTGCAGTTTTTGTTTTCAGCAATTGGATTACCTTTTTTACCAACATTTAACGATTACCAATTTAAACTAAGATCTGATATTGATGAAAAAAATAAACTAACTGTTATTTCAATAGGATCTCTCGATAACTTAAAACTAAATACTGGTATTGAAGACCCTGACGAAGGCCAGGAATATATTCTTAATCAAATACCAATAAATAACCAGTGGAGCTATACTTTTGGTATTGTTTACAATAATTTCTTTAAGAATGGTTATCATACCCTTGTTTTGAGTAGAAATATGCTCAATAATGAGTTTTATAAATATCCAAATAATGACGAAAACCAGCCAAAGAATTTCGATTATAGTTCATCTGAAGCGGAGAATAAATTCAGGTATGAACTAAGTCTGAATAATAAAGGTTTTAAATATAATTTTGGCATTAACTCAGAATATGCGAAGTACTATAACTCAACATCTCAGGAAATATTTTTAGATGATAGTCTTATAAACCTTAAGTATGTAACAGATTTAAATGTGGTTAAATATGGTTTTTCAGGACAAGTTACCAAGAGCGTATTAAATAGCAGATTATTAATTTCATTGGGTGTAAGATTTGATGGAAATAGTTATAATAAGGAAATGTCTAACTTACTTAATCAGTTCTCTCCCAGGTTTAGTATGTCGTATGCATTAACAGAACAGATTTCGTTAAAGGCTGGATTTGGGAGATATTTTCAACAGCCAGCATATACAACTCTTGGTTTTAGAGATAACGCAGGCAAACTTGTGAACGAAGATGTGGCCAAGTATATTGGAGTTAATCAATATACACTAGGAGTTGAATATCAGTTTGCTAAACCAGTATTGGTTTCTGTTGAGGGTTTCTATAAAGATTATTTTCAGTATCCAATAGATTTAATAACCGGATCAAGTTTAGCAAATCAAGGTGCTGATTATAGTTCGGTAGCAGGAGCATCACCTGTTGTTTTTTCAGGAAAAGGTCGTGCAACCGGGGTAGAGTTTTTAAACAGGGTAAATTTTGATAAGTTAACAGTCTTAACAGCATATACATATGTAAGAAGCCTATTTACTGATTTAAAGGGAGATTATATTGCCTCATCATGGGATAGCCGACATCTATTAACAATTACTGGATACAGAGATTTCAAAAAGAACTGGCGAATGGGACTTAAATGGAGGTTTGTTGGTGGATTGCCTTACACACCTTATGACTTGGAAACTTCAGCATATGTTGAAGCCTGGGATGCCAAAGGTCAGCCTTATCTCGATTTTAATCAACTAAATTCTTTAAGATTTAAACCATTTCATCAATTGGATATAAGGGTTGATAAAAATTTCTTTTTTGAAAAATGGACATTAATGGTGTATGTAGATATTCAAAACCTCTATAATTTTCAATTCAAAGGTCAGGATTATATAATTAGAGAAAAGAACCCAGATGGTAGTTATATGACCATTGATAATGGTACGAAGTATGTATTAAAGTCAGTTCCAAATGCATCCGGTACAGTTCTGCCAACTATAGGAATTATGGTTAAGATTTAAGTTGATGAAAATAAAGAATATACAGTTTTTGATTGCCCTTATTGTAATCATTACAATTAGTGGGTGTACAAGTAAAAAAATAATGGTGGATAATAATACAGTAAAAAAACTGGATATTGATAGTTTCTTAGGTAAATGGTACGAAATTGCGCGATTTCCTCATTCATTCGAAAAAGACCTGGTTGGGGTTACTGCCACCTATACCAAGCTGGAAAATGGTAAGATAGAAGTTCTAAATCAGGGGTATAAACACTCTCTGGAAGGTAAACATAAGAAAGCCATTGGCAAGGCCTATATTCCGGATTTGCAGGATCCAGCTAAACTTCGGGTTTCATTTTTCTGGATTTTTTATTCAGACTATCTTATTATGGAACTAGATGATGTTGATTATCAGTGGGCTCTAATAGGCAGTAGTTCACCAAATTATTTATGGATACTTAGTAGGACACCAATAATGGATGAGCAAGTATTAATGGATCTAAAATCAAAAATAGGGAGTCGTGGTTACGATCTTGAAAAGCTAATGTTTGTAACTCAGAAATAATACGAATTGATATATTAATTCTTAGAACATGAATCACCAGCTAACCAGCCAGTTGAGTATGCTATCTGTAAATTATAACCACCTGTCTCAGCATCAACATCAATAATTTCTCCTGCAAAATACAACCCAGATATTATTTTTGACTCCATGGTTTTGGAAATAATTTCATTTGTGAGAATTCCGCCTGATGTAATGATGGCCTCTTTAAACGACCTGTGATTGGTAATTTTAAATGGTAGATTCTTAAGCAGATGTCTGATTTGCTTTCTTTCCTTCGAGCTTACCTGATGGCATTCTTTCTGTGGATCAACCTTAAGTATCTTTATAAAAACAGGAACCATTGTTGATGGGAGCCAATATTTTAGTATATTAATGACTTTCTTTTTGCCATGGTCATTTAAATCACGTAATAGTCTGCTATCCAGTTTTTGCTCATCCAATGCCGGTTTTAAATCGATTCTTATTTCAACCTTACTTTTCTTATGCAGTTCCTCAACTACTATACGGCTAAGCGTTAGTATTATAGGACCCGACAACCCAAAATGAGTGAATATCATTTCACCAAAATCATCACCTGCTTTTTTGCCATTAATCCATACAGAAGCCTTTACATTTTTAAGGTTTAATCCTTGAAGTTCTTGTGCCGTGCTACCTGATGTTTCGAGGGGAACTAGTGCAGGACGCGCTTTAACTAAAGTGTGTCCTAATTTTTTAGCTAATTCATAACCATCGCCTGTTGAGCCGGTAGCGGGATAAGATTTACCACCGGTTGCAATCACAACATTGTTAGTTACATAGCTGCTGCCAGCTGCCTTAACTCCTGTTACTTTGTTATCTTTTGTTAGTATTAATTCCACCTTGGAATTACATTTCACTTTAACATTTAGTTTATTTATCCAAAGTAACAGTGCTTTCAATACATCTTTCGACTGGTTACTGCTAGGGAAATATCTTCCACCACGCTCCAGTGTTGAATTAACACCATATTTCTTTAGTAATTCAATAATATCTTTGTTGTAATAGTTTGAAAAAGCTTTTTTTAGCATTCTCCCATTGGGATAAACATGTTTTATGAATTCACTGATAGATGCATCATTGGTGATATTGCACCTTCCTTTTCCGGTAATAAGTAGTTTTCGTCCCTCACGCTCCATTTTCTCAAGGATGAGAACATTAGCTCCATTTTCAGCTGCCCTTCCTGCTGCCAATAATCCAGCTGGCCCGGCTCCAACAACTATTACATCAAACTTATTCATCTTTTGCAAATGTATGGTTTATTAGCCTTCTTTTTACTTAAATTTACAGCCATAAAACTCCATATTAAGTATGAAAAAAGTAATTACATTTCTATTGTTTGCATATACTTCTGTATTATTGGTAAATGCACAGGATCAGAGTATTGAATCGTTGCTTTTTGAGCTCCCCGATGTTATTTTTGAGGAAATAGATTTCCCATATTCTGATGCACCAACATACGAATTAAAAATAAAGCAACCAATTGATCATAATAATCCTAGCGGAGGATATTTTTATCAACGTGCTTTTATAAGCCATAGTGGTGTTGATAATCCTACGGTGCTTGTTACCGAAGGATATACTTGTAAAGGCAATTGGCCAACTGAGTTAACAAAACTTCTTGATGCAAACCAGATAGCTGTTGAACATAGATACTTTGGTGAAAGCATTCCGGATTCAATTGATTATAAGTATCTAAATCTTGAACAGGCAACTGCCGATCTACATCATATTAATCAATTATTTAGAAATATATATCCTATGAATTGGGTAAGCACTGGAATAAGTAAAGGAGGAGTTACAACAATTTTTTATAGGTATTTTTATCCTGATGATGTAGATGTAAGTGTTCCATATGTAGCTCCCATAAACAAGGAGTTTGAAGAACAAAGAATATACGACTTTTTGGATACAGTTGGAACTGATGAGTGTCGTAAAAAAATAGAAGCTCTTCAGATTAGGTTACTTGAAAATAGGAATGAGATACTTCCTTTGCTTAGGTTTTACAGTAAGGGAGCCAAGTTGGAGTTTAATTATTTAAGTATGGAAGAAGCGTTTGAATTCGCGGTTTTAGAATACCCTTTTTCATTTTTTCAATGGGGAAATAGTTGTGATGAAATTCCTACCGAAAATTCTTCAATCGAAAGCATAACAAGCTATTTGCTTGATGTTAGTGGCATTGATTTTTTTGGTGATAAGATGATGGCAGCTTTTGGCTCACATTACTATCAATCCGCACAGGAGATGGGATATTATGGGTATGAAACGGAAAAGTTTAAGGATCATTTAAAGGCGTTACCAACTGATAGCAATCCACATGCTGCATTTGTTCCAGGTAGTATGGAAGTAGAGTTTGACGGTAGTTTACTTAAAAAGGTTAATAGTTGGCTCCCAAAACATGCCAATGAGTTTATTTATATATATGGAGCGATGGACACATGGTCGGCATCAGCCGTGCAACCTTCAACGCAAGTTGATGCTTTATGGTTTTTTATGGAGGGTGAGAGTCATGGAAGCGCAAGAATACGGAATTTGAGTGATGATGATAAAGCGAAGTTAATTGGTTCACTTGAGAAATGGTTGGATATTGATATTAACAGGGCCAAATAGGATGGTATCCAAGAAATATATCCAGGGGAAGAATATGTTATTAAGGATTGGTGTACAATTAATACTATTGCAGGTATCGAAATAAAATTGTGATGAACCTTCCCTTGATAATTCTACTTGTGGCTTTATTATTCAGAAAGAAATTAATAAAAATAAATAATGGATAACAAACTAAAGTCGGTATATAATCCCGATGATTTCAATAGAATTGGACATGAACTTATTGAACTCCTGACCAATTACTTGCGTGATTCAACTGAAGGTAAAATGCCTGTGATGAATTGGAAAGAACCTTCGGATCAATTGAGTTACTGGAAAAAGTTTACAGATGAATCAAATGATCCAATCGAACTATTCAAAAACTTAATAGACAGGTCAATTCACATTCATCATCCAAAATATATGGGGCATCAGCTATGTCCTCCAGCACCTATTTCAGCATTAATTAGCTTATTGGGCGAACTGATTAACAATGGAATGGCCATTTATGAAATGGGACCAGCTGCCACAGCAATTGAAAAAGTGATAATTGATTTAATTGCTAAAAAAATTGGTTACAGTAATAATGGGGATGGTTATATAACCTCTGGAGGAACCATTGGTAACCTTACTGCATTGCTAGCTGCCCGTCAGAATGCTGTTAAACACGATATATGGGAGGATGGATTACAAGATAATCTTGGTGTGATGGTTTCGGCAGAGGCTCATTATAGTGTTGACAGAGCATTGCGAATAATGGGTTTTGGTGCAAAAGGAATAATTAAGGTTCCTGTTGGTGAAGACTTTACAATAAAAACAGAACTTTTGGAGGAATATTACCAAAAATCAATTGATAATGGAATTAAAGTTATTGCAGTTGTTGGTTCTGCTCCATCAACTTCAACAGGTATGTATGATGATTTAGTAGCTCTATCAAGTTTTTCTGAGAAATATAACCTTTGGTTCCATGTTGATGCCGCACATGGAGGAGGAGCTATATTTTCAAGCAAGTATAGGTATTTAATGAAGGGTGCGGAAAAGGCCGATTCGGTGGTTATAGATGGTCATAAAATGTTAATGACACCTGCTCTGCTAACATTTGTTATGTTTAAGAATAAGGATGTTTCATATTCTACCTTTAGTCAGAAGGCACAATATTTATGGGAGAAAAATCAAGATGAGGAATGGTTTAACATGGCCAGAAGAACAATAGAGTGTACAAAACTAATGATGAGTATTAAGTTTTATGCTATTTTAATTACCCATGGTGAGGATATTTTTAATTTATCAGTAACACACCTTTATGATCTGGGAAAAGAGTTCTCAGCACTAATAAAAGCAAATTCTAACCTTGAACTGGCTTTGCAACCCCATTCAAACATAGTCTGTTTTAGATTTAAACCTGAGAAGGTAAACGTTGAAGAATTAAATGCAATAAATAGTCAAATTAGAAACCATATACTTAAAGATGGTGATTTTTATATAGTTCAAACGGTTATTGAGGATAAAGTATATTTGCGGACAACCCTTATTAATCCAAATACGAATTCAAGTACATTTGAGGAGCTAATAGGTTTAATTGAAACAACCGGTAATAGAATATTAATTGGATCATAGTTTTGTTGTATTCAACATATTTTATTACTTTTGATACTGCTGGGCGAAATGATAATGTCGAATATCATAATTCGTTTATAGTTAGTTTAATTACATTATTGGATTTTTAATTTCGCTAGGAATATTATATAAACTAACTTACAAGTTTGTGAAATAGCGCCAATTGATACTTATATTGGTACTGCAAACATTATATAACCCTATCCTAATGGAAAATATAGGTAAGATTAAAGAAGAAAACCAAATCCTTAAAAAAAAGATTTCCGAATTAGAAAAATCTCTGAAAACAGAGACTTTTGAAAAAGATAAAGCCAATGATTTTATAAATAAAGCTGGGGTTGTTCTTATAGCTTTAGATAAAAAAGGGAATATAACTTTAGCTAATAATAAAGCATGTCAGGTGCTAGGCTGTAAAGACGATAAACTTATTGGTAAAAATTGGTTTGATAACTTTATAAAAAAAGAAATCATAGCTGAAGTTAAAGACGTTTTTAGCAATATTATATCCGGAAATCTTGCCCCTGTTGAGTATTATACAAATCCAATATGGAATACTAAAGGAGAGAAGCCTATTATCTCATGGCGTAATTCTGTTCTCAGGGATGAAAAGGATAAGATTATAGGTTTAATTAGTTCTGGAAATGATATTACCGATGAAATAGAATCTGAAAAAAGGCTTATTGATTCAGAAAAAAGACTACAAACGTTATCGGATGCAAGTTTTGAAGCAATTTTTATTTCTGAAAAAGGGATTTGTTTAGATCAGAATCATACTGCAGAAAGAATGTTTGGATACAAGCTGGAGGAAGCAATTGGTAAGCCTGGCACTGATTGGATAATTCCAGAAAACAGAGATGTTGTTATTAATAATATGAAAAACTCTGTCTTGAAACCTTATGAAGTAGTTGCACTTAGAAAGGATGGAAGCACATTCCCATGTGAAATTCAAGCACGAATAATAACCATAGAAGGTATTCAGCTAAGAGTTACAGCCCTTAGGGATATTTCTGTTCGAAGACAAGCTGAATTAGAATTAAAACAGAGTGAGGAAAAATATAGGCTTATTGCAGATAACACATCAGATATTATATGGATACTTGATGTTGAATCAAATACATTTTTATTTGTTAGTCCATCAGTTAAGAAATCACTAGGGTATTCCCCGGAAGAGGTTATTAAAAATGGTCTTGATGGAGTGCTTTCACCACCGTCCATAGAATATTTAAATACTGTTGTACCACAAAGAATTGAACGATTCAAAAATGGTGAACGGGAAATATTTAAAGATGTATTAGAGCAAAAGCATAAGAACGGTAGTAATGTGTGGACAGAAGTTCATGCACATTACTATCGAAATTCTAAAACAGGTAGAATTGAAGCACTTGGTTCCTCCAGAGACATAACAAAAAGATGGAAAATTCAACAATCTCTGGAAAAAAGTGAACAGCTATACCGATTGTTATTTAATCTCCTCCCATATGGTGGTGAAGTACTAGACAAAAAAGGTGTAATAGTTAAATGCAGTCCAAGTACGGCTAAACTGTTAGGTTATGAATTATCAGAATTAGAAGGAACGCATATTACTAGTTTATTAACAAACGACTCCATTGATATCTTCAAAAGTAAGTTCCCTGAGATTCTAAAGGGGAAGGCCCTAACTGCTGATATTAAAATGAAGCACAAAAGTGGCAAAGAAATTGATATTCTAAGAGCTGCACAACCAATTTCGGATAAACTTGGTAATGTGGAAGCGGTACTTGCATTAAATGTTGATATGACTGAGCATAGAAAAACTGTTAATGAACTTATTACAGCCAAAGAGAGAGTTGAGGAATCAGATAGACTAAAATCAGCATTTCTTGCAAATATGAGTCATGAAATACGTACACCAATGAACGGTATTATGGGTTTTACTAATTTACTGAAAGACCCTGATATTAGTGAGAGTAATCATCAAAAGTATGTTAATATTATTAGAAAGAGCGGCAATAGGATGCTTGATACTGTAAATAATATAATTGAGATATCTAAGATTGAAACAAACCAAATTGATTTGTTTTTATCGGATGTAAATGTGAATGAAATGGTTGAAGATCAGTACAATTTCTTTAAACATGAGACTGATAAAAGAGGTTTAGAGTTAAACTTTAGTTTAGGACTTGGTAATAGCTCATCTTTTATTAGAACAGATAAATTGATGCTGAATTCCATACTAACAAATTTGATTAAGAATGCGGTTAAATATACTAAAAAGGGGCGCATTTCTTTTGGTTACACTAATGATGGAGGTTATTTGAAGTTTTATGTGCAAGATACTGGAATTGGAATTGCTATCAATCGTCGGGATGCTATCTTTAAGAGGTTCATACAGGCTGACATTGAGGACAAACAGGCTTATGAAGGGTCAGGATTAGGATTGTCGATTGCTCATGCTTATGCAGAATTATTAAATGGGGAAATGTGGGTTGAATCGCAGGAAGGGGCTGGCTCTATTTTTTACTTCACTATTCCATACCAACAAGTTGCACAAAACACCGAGGAGAAATTAACTGATTCCAATGAAGGCAATAAACCTAAAATTAATAAATTAAAGATTCTTATTGCAGAAGACGATTCAATAAGTGAGATGCACTTGGCAATATTATTGAAGGAAATTGCTACTGAATTATTGAGCGTAAAAAGTGGTGATGAAACAGTAAAAATATGTAGAGAAAATCCTGATATCGACCTGATATTAATGGACATAAAAATGCCAATAATGGACGGGTATGAAGCCACTAGAGAGATTAGAAAATTTAACAAAAAAGTACCTATAATTGCACAAACAGCCTATGCATTGCAGGGCGATCGTGAAAAAGCTCTGCAAACAGGATGTAATGAGTACATAACTAAACCAATCGAAAAAGAAATCCTTTATGCATTAATAAGTGAGTTGGTTAATAATAGTAAATAGCTATATATTGGTAGTTTATATTTTTAACGATTAGAGATTATTAGTATGAAAAAGATTGAAATATTTCAGGTTGACGCGTTTGCTGAAGAGCTATTTCAAGGTAATCCTGCTGCAGTTTGTTTGTTGGATGGTTGGCTAGAAGATGGAATTATGCAAAAAATTGCCGAAGAAAACAACCTT
The DNA here is from genome assembly GCA_016845105.1 of Bacteroidota bacterium. Lineage (GTDB taxonomy): Bacteria > Bacteroidota > Bacteroidia > Bacteroidales > F082. The sequence goes on from JAERTF010000112.1 coordinate 19,684, forward strand.
GCTGAAACAGCGTTTATTGTCAAAAAAGATAACCACTACGAAATACGGTGGTTTACACCAACAATTGAGGTTGAATTATGCGGACACGCAACATTAGCATCTGCATTCGTAATTTTTGAATATTTAGATTTTATTGGCACCAAAATAGATTTCCATTCACCAATTAGTGGTGCCCTTAGTGTTGTTAAAAATGAGGACAAATTATTTCTGGATTTTCCTATAGATACAATTGAAAAATGTGACCTCTCTCAGAAAATAAAATCATGCATTGGAATATTACCCATTGAAGTATACAAAGGTAAAACAGATTACATTGCAGTTGTTGAAACCCAAGAAGAAGTGGCCAACCTTACTCTAAATCTAAAAATGATATCAGAGTTAAATTCCAGAGGTTTAATAGTTACCGCCAAAGGTGAAGATGTTGATTTTGTATCAAGATTTTTTGCTCCGCAATCGGGTATTGACGAGGATCCTGTAACTGGTTCAGCCCACACATCTCTCATACCAATTTGGGCTAATAAATTGAATTGTAATAAAATGATGGCTCGCCAATTGTCAAAAAGAGGAGGGAAGTTAATTTGTGAACTCAAGGATAAACGATGCAGTATTGGCGGTACCTCCATTCTTTATTTAAAAGGAAATATTTATATCGATTAGATTTAAATGGAACTACCTCAAATTTCTGGAAGATCGGTAGAAA
>JAERTF010000113.1 GCA_016845105.1 Bacteroidota bacterium
ATATTAAGTTATTACTAGAATGAGCAAGAATTATCAATACCATAGTTTGATCGTGTATGTTATTATATACTTTTTCTTTAATAGCTTCTTGCTTCCTATGGGATTGCTATACACAACATTGTTAACACCAGTAATGATTTACTTTTTGTTTAAAGAAAAGAAGTTGCGATATGCATATTGGTGGATACTGGCAATAGCAATACCATTTCCATTTCAGCTTTTTTCTATAATAGATATTAAGAGTTTTATAGTCTCAAATATTATGGTAATTTCTGCCCTAATATTTTTTATTACTTTATATTATCTCATAAAGAAACACCACTCAATATTGGATCTGATTTTCCGTAAAGTATTAATAATTAATAGTCTCCTTGTTACTGTAGCCATTATAATTCTTCCATTTCCAGAGATTCGCAATTGGCTTTGGTACGATGTGGCATTAACAAAAGGTTTGGAGTTAATACCACGGTTAAAACTATTAACATATGAGGCATCATATTACTCATTAATTATGATGCCAGTGTTTTTGTATTTTATATTACGAGTATTTTACAATAATGAAAAACACCCCATAATTATATTTATAGCCTCTACAGTTCCACTACTGTTGTCACTTTCTTTTGGTGTATTAGGAGCGTTAACTATTTCCTTTTTAATTTGTATTATTATTTTATGGAATCTAATACCAGTATCAATAAAACGAATTACATTTCTAAGTAGTTTGGCATCCATAATGTTATTATTTGGATTATTGTTATTATGGCCCGAAAACCCAATTTATTTTCGATTATCTAATATTTTTTATGGAGAAGATACAAGTGCCATGGGTAGGTTAGTTTACTCATTTATGTTTGCCAAAGACTTAATTGTTGAACATGGTTTAATATTTGGAGTTGGTCCAGGTCAGGTTAAAATATTAGCCCATGATATGATAATTAACTACTATAAATATAATGGAACACTGGATGCAACGGTTAGAATTCCAAATTCAATGGCCGAGGTTCTTGCTATTTATGGTGTTTATGGATTTGTGCTAAAATTATTTATTGAAATCTATTTCTTTATTAGATTCCGTATTTACAATAACCTTTATACATTAGTTCTTTTTATATTTATATTTATTTACCAATTTACAGGTAGCTTTATAACCAATGTAGCAGAATTGTGGATTTGGGCCATGATTTTTGCATCAAATTTTTATGAATTTGATATAACTACTTCTAAACATATTACCATAAAACCATGAACAGATCTTTGAAAATAGCATTTATCGTAAGATCTACTATTTATAAAATACGTGGTGGGGATACCCTACAGGTAATTAATACTGCAACTGAATTAAAGAAACTTGGTGTAGATGTTGAGATTAAACTCTCTACGGATGATATTGATTATAGCAAATATGACCTCCTTCACCTCTTTAATATAATACGACCCGCTGATCATCTAAAACATATAACTAAAAGCAAAGTACCATACGTAGTTAGTCCAATATACTTAGACTATTCCCGGTTTGATTCTTTTGGAAGATCTGGTTTTCAAAAAAACCTATTTAAATTTCTTGGAAGAAATAATTCGGAATTATTTAAAAATAGCTATAGATTTTTTAAAAAACAAGATAAGTTGGTTAGTTTGGAATATTTATTGGGCCATCATAAATCGGTTCGTAAAATATTGGAAAATGCAAGAATCCTATTACCAAACTCTTCTTCAGAGTATAATAGGTTGGCAGGTGATTACAATATCTCCAAAGAATTTCAGGTAGTGCCAAATGGAATTGATAAGGCAGTGTTCGAATTAATTCCTAAGGTTGATAGGATACAGAATCAGATTATTTGTGTTGGTCAAATTTATGCTCTAAAAAATCAGCACAGCTTAATTGAGGCAACACGGCATATGGATGCCAGACTAGTATTAATTGGTAAATCTCCCCCCAATCATATTAAATATAGTGAGTATTGTAAAAAGATAGCACATCCTAAAGTGATGTTTTTCGACTTTATGCCACAAGATAGCTTATTAAAGCATTATGCTGAGTCAAAAGTACATGCACTTCCAAGCTGGTTTGAAACTACTGGTTTGAGCTCATTGGAAGCGGGGGTTATGGGTTGCAATTTGGTTGTGGGCACAGATGGTGATACCAAGGCCTATTTTGATGGAAATGCCTCTTTTTGTAGCGCTGATAATCTAACAAGTATAATAAAATCCTTAGAGTATGAGTTGAACAAACCAACGGAGTATGTTTTCAGAGATCAAATTCTTGAAAAGTATACATGGACTAGAGCGGCTGAAGCAACATTAACCTCCTATAAAAAAGCACTTAACGTTGACTAAAAAACTATCCATAGGATTTATTGGCACACGTGGTATTCCAAATGAATACGGAGGTTATGAATCGGCTATTCAGGAGTTAGCACCTCGCCTTGTGCGAAAAGGTCACAAGGTAGTTGTTTATAGTTCAAGCCTACAGACGTATAAGGAAAATACATGGCATGGTGTTGATCTTGATTACAATTACGACCCCGAAGATAAATTAGGTTCATTTGGCCAGTTTGTTTACGATTTTAAATGTAATATTTCAGCAAAGCAGCACAAACATGATGTTATTTTTCACATGGGGTATACTAGTGATTCAATATGGCATTGGTTATGGGATAGGAATGCTATGCACATAACAAATATGGATGGAATGGAATGGATGCGTTCCAAATACTCCCTAAAAGTTCAAAAGTTTCTTAAGAAAGCTGAAAAATGGGCTGCTAATAAGAGTAAACTATTGATCGCTGATTCTACAGGGATTATGAACTATCTAACGGATAACTATTCTACACCTGCGGTACATATTGCTTATGGAGTTGAGATACCCGGCAGTTTTGACAAAAAATATTTATCTGATTATAATTTGGAACCGGGGGGGTATGATTTATTGATTGCACGCATGGTGCCTGAGAATAATATTGAAATGGCTATTAAGGCCAAAATAATATCATTAGATGATTTTCCCCTGGTAATTTTTGGGAATAGTAATGATTACTGTAGTATGCTTCGTAAGCAATATCATAGCGAAAAAAGGATAAGGTTTATGGACGCAAATTACAATAAGATCGCATTGGACTCAGTACGACACTTTTCGAGATATTATATTCATGGCCATTCAGTTGGCGGTACTAACCCTTCTTTGCTAGAGGCAATGGCTGCCGGATGCAGGGTTATTGCTCATAATAATGAGTTTAATTCAGGTGTGCTGGGATCAGGAGGAGAGTATTTTAGCACAATTGAGAATTTGATTGAAATATTTAATCAGGATTCTTTTACTGCTATTAAACAATCTCAGATTGAGATGAATATTTCATTGTTGAAGAAGGTATATAATTGGGAAAGAATAAGTAATGAATATGTTGAAGCAGCTTATAGCATATTATAAAAAAATGTCCACCGAAGAATGGGTGTGGTTTTTTATATGGTTTAGTTTACCAATATCCATCAAATTCAATAGCTTAGCAATTGTATTAGGTGGAATAATAATTACTGTTCTGTTTTTGAAAACCCCAAGTAGAATACGTAGTAAACAGATACTATTCTATATAATTCCATTCTTGTTTTTCGGAATTCATGCAATGGGAGCCTTTGATGGATCATATACCGTTGCCAACTGGAGAGAGTTGGAGCAAATGCTACCATTTTTAGTAATACCTCTATTGTTTATTTTAGGTTCCATAAGAAAAGAAGAATTTACTCAGGTATCATTGTTTGCTCTAGTTCTTTCGTTAATTATTTCAGGGCTTATTATGATTGTTCAATCAATTATGGTAGTAGTTATTTCTCATGATTGGTATGGTCTTGTGTATCATCAGTTTGTTCTTCCAATGCAGTCTGGGGCAATATATCATAGTTTGTTTCTCCTTGTGGCGATTATCCAAATAAACGAAATCGTAATACTTGAAAAACACAGGAGGGTAAAGTATCTTGTTGTTACTTTTTTCCTGATTATGTTATTCCTATCTGCCTCAAAACTCATATTAGGAATTGGTATTCCAATTTTAATTTTAAAATATAGAAAGGAAGTGCTTTTTGTTTTAAAACGTCGTAAGATTTTGATTCCCATTCTGGGTCTATTGGCGATAATAGTTTTAATTCCGGTTGGTTTACGAGTAGTTGAAATCTCAAAACCAAATTTTGATATTGTATTTGCTAAACAATATAGGTATGATTCGCCATTAAATGGATTGAATCTCCGGTTGATTCAGTCACGATTTGGATTTGAAATTCTGAATAAAAGTGATGCATGGGTAAACGGAGTTGGTATTAATAATTCACAAAACTTGCTCGATAACTTATATATTAAATATGGTTTATATACTGGTTATGAGGGTACTGATGATACTGGATATTTAAACTATAATTTTCATAATCAGTTTGTTGAAACACTTGTGAGGAGTGGAGTTATTGGTCTCATCCTTTTGGTTATGATGCTTATTTTATTAACCGTAACTAAACAGTCATACCTTTTTGTATCAAAGTGGGTGGTACTAGTAATTGTAATGTTATTCTTAACTGAATCGGTTCTTGAACGACAACTTGGAATTGTTTATTTTTGTCTTATATATTCTTCCTGTTTTATTGAGCAAACCAAATTGAATAGTAATAATGGAAAGTGATTTTTGTTTTGGTAACCTATGCATTGGTGTGTCAATGAACTATCAATTTCTGAGGTTAGTTAGTTCTTCTTATAACCCATTCTTAAGAAATTATTCTGGATAGCTGTAGTATGAGTGATATTAATCAAATATTAAGTGAAAAAATTAACTCAACTCTTGAATATTTTGAATTGTTTAGTTACCCTTTGTTGGCTGAGGAAATATATCGTTTTCTTGGTTATGGATGTTCTTATGAAGATGTAACGAATCAGCTAAGTTTAATGGTAAATAATGAAGATATATTTGTATCCGATGAAGGCTTTTATTCACGGGTAGAAAAATCGGATTGGTCTGATGAACGAAAAGCCGGAAATATACGAGCTGAAGACCTACTTAATAAAGCGTCGCGTTATATCAAAGTAATTCGATGGTTTCCTTTTGTGAGGTCAATAGCTATATCAGGATCTTTATCAAAGTATTATGCTGATGAGGATGCTGATATCGATTATTTTATAATTGCTGCACCAAATCGACTTTGGATTTCCAGAACCTTACTCCATTTTTATAAGAAGTTAACATTTTTGAGAGGCAACGAACATTACTATTGTATGAACTATTTCATAGATGAATCATCACTTGAAATTGATCAAAAAAATATATACTCGGCAATTGAAACTGTAACACTTATCCCTGTATATAATAGCAATATAATTATAAAACTAAAAAAAGAAAATCGTTGGGTGCTGAAATACCTACCAAACGAAAAATTCGAGAATGATCTTAGGTTTCTGGTATCAGAAAAGAACATACCTATTAAGCGTTTGTTGGAGAATTTTTTTAATCTTTTCAATGCTGATAAGCTTAATCTGTTTTTTATGAATCTAACAGATAGGAAATGGCGATTGAAATGGAAGAAGCAAAAGTATCCAATGGATAGTTACGATGAAGCCTTTTACACATCTCCAAATATTTCTAAGAATCATCCTGCTAATTTTCAAGCACATGTTCTAAAAGCCTTAGATGAGAAAACTACTTTATCAACGCAGCCAACATGCAAAGTGTAATAGTAATAGGTGGGTCGGGGTTTTTGGGTACTGAATTGGTTAGTACCCTTCTGAAAAAAAAATACAGAGTTTATGTAACTCAAAATAAAACTATTATCAATGTCAAACCTAGGCTAGTTGTTATTAATGGTGGGATAAATGCTATTACTGTTAAACGAATAAATGAAATTAACCCGGTAGCTATTTACCATTGTGGCAGACCTACCTTTGCCCGATTTAGAAAGTACGGGAGAAAACTGGCAGCAATAAAAGCCAATTGGTTAAACAGGATATTGTTAAAGAGAATTAAGTATAGTGGAACAAAAGCTCCTTTACTATTTGCGTCGGGGAGTTTGGCATATGGAAATAGTAATAATCCACATGACGAATCTGCAAATCCAAATCCAATTAGTTACGCTAAACAATATTTGTATGGAGAAAAACCGATTTTAGAAGCTGTGAAATTGAGTGATCCTAGGGTTATGGTAATTAGGTTTCCTTGGCTATTGGGAGATGGTTCATGGTTTTCATGGTTTTATAAAAGCAATATTATTGATAGTAATAGTATTCCACTTTTTGGAGATGGAAGTAACAAAATGTCGATAATTGATTTAAGTGATGCAGCCGAATTGTTGGTTAAATATGCGGAGAGTGATCTACTGGGTAATGTTTATAATATTTTTTCACCTTTGAGCATTACCCAATACCAATTTTTGCAATTACTAAAACAACAATCTGGTAGCGTTGTTGTTGATAATAGGAAGCTTTATTCAAAAGGTTTGGAGGCTGCTGTAAATGAGGCTTTTACTTCTAGTATTATGCTTAAGTCAAAATATATGAGTATCCTTAACAAACACTCTTTTATTGATATAGATAGTTCTCTCAAAAAATATCTTTCTTAGTTTATTTTTGAAAAACAAACAACGTATATTCTCCCTTCGACCATAGAGGAGTGGATTGGATTTTTTGATCCAAAGCCCATAGTTTCTCAGCTTTTTCAGGCTTGTTTTTTATTTTGTGATCATTGTACCAAGGAGGATAAAATATGCTATATCCTCTCTTATCAACAATCTGAAATTTATTGAATGCTTTTTTGATTCTACTTACACTGTAGCAATGTGATGGTAAAAATCTATCAACCGAATAACCTCCCCATATCTTACCCAATCGTGCGGTTGCAATTTTAAAATTTAGTTTTAAAGTCTGAACAAACAATTCCCTCAAATACCATTTATTTACAAATGTAAGTACTGCAATGCCATTTGGTTTTAATAAGCTATATATATGGGATGCTGATTGTTTTAAATCTGATACTGTGTTTAATGCGCCAAAATAAACATAAATCATATCAAAGCTCTCGTTTCCAAATTGATTTACTAAGTTACGCTCATCTGAATTAATTACAGTTGCATTTTTGAGATTATCTTGGTCAAGTCTTTCTTGAGTTAGTTTAACCATCTCTTCCGAAATATCAACAGCAATAAATCTCTTGTCAGGATATTTTGAAGCAAACCAGTGAACGTCAAATCCAGGACCACAACCTATTTCCAATACTCTATTAAATTTATATCTGGTTGATATTCTTCTAAAATCGTTCCTAATACGTTCTAAACTAGTATTTATACTTGCTCTGGCCTCAAAGCCCAACAATGCATCATCATTATAATAGGATGCTACATCTGAATAATAGTCTCCATCATTTATCTTAGTCATACAACAAGTATTTTGACCTGATTTTCCTAAAATTATCTAAACCAGGTTGCCATGTTTCTCTGATTTCCTTTTCTGAAAAACCTGTTTCAATTTGTTTTCGAAGGTCTTCTGTACCACTTAATTTTTCAAAATAGTTCGTAAAGAAATCATTTTTATCGTGCATTATTTCATATGCACCAATTAGCCATGTTAAATTTATCTGATTTTGGTTATAGATATAATTATTTGCATAACCAGATAAGTTAGCTCCATAGCAATGCTTTCCTTCAAGTGGTGGTTTTGATGCTCCTTGTAAACTAACCGGGGTGAAAACATAACTTCCAATTGTAAATTGAGGATGACCATATATCTGAAATGGATAATTGGTACCCCTACCAACACTCATTATCGTTCCTTCAAAAAAACAAAGTGAAGGATACAAATATACTGATTGCCAATTTGGTAGGTTGGGGGAGGGTTTAGTTGCCAGTTTTACAATCATATTGTGATTATAATTTGATAATGGGATAATCTTTAAATCAAGACTATCATACATATTTATCCATTTCTCTCCAAGCACCATTTTTGAGTATTCACCTATTGTCATTCCATAAACAACAGGTACAGGATGAAGCCCAACAAATGAAGTGTATTTTTTATCGAGTATAGGTCCATCAATAAAATATCCATTTGGATTCGGTCGATCCAGCACCAACAACGGAATTGATTGTTCAGCACATGCTTCCATTACATAGGTTAAAGTTGAAATATATGTGTAGAACCTTGTACCTACATCTTGAAGATCAAATAGCACAATATCAATACCTTTCAGATCATCGTTTGTGGGTTTCTTGTGTGAACCATACAATGAAATAATTGGAATTTTTGTTTTTGAGTCAATATCATTATTAACTTTTTCACCTGCATCTGCTTTACCTCTAAAACCATGTTCCGGACATAATATCTTTACTATATCTACATTATGAGTTATAAGAGAGTCAACCAAATGAGTATTGTTAATTAATGATGATTGATTAGCTACGATGGCAACTTTTTTGTTCTTTATTAGAGGAAGATATAGATTAAGACGAGATGCAGCACATATAACATCATTATATTCAACAAGTTTAACTTTGTTTTTTTGTGCTGAAGATGGTCCTATTATTATAAATAAGATTATCGCAATTGAGATAATTCTATATTTCATAACTGAATTTGATTTGCAATTATACTTAATTTTTATTGCCATATATTGTATTTACTACTAAAACTATGACCACTATAATTTAAAAATTATAGAGGACTAAATTATTATTATCAGTTATCAATAATATATATACATCTTTCGGGAAATAACTTTAATGTGAGTTAGCTTATATTTGCAGTAAATTAAAAACCCCTTTAGTTGAACTTTGAATATTTTATAGCTAAACGAATTACAGGAGGGGGAAAGGAGTTTCTTTCCAAACCCGTTGTAAGAATTTCAACCATCAGTATTGCACTTGGTTTGGCATTGATGATAATTTCAGTTGCTGTTGTAATTGGATTTAAGAGCTCTGTAAGCCAAAAAGTTATGGGTTTTGCATCTCCCATTCAATTAGTTCAGTTTGATAATAACTATGGAATGCAGGGAGAACCTGTTGTTGTTACCGACGAACTCATCAACAATCTGCTCTTAAACGATAAAATTTCTCATATTCAGCCAGTTGGACAAAAAGCTGGTGTTATTAAAACCGAGGATCAGATTCAAGGTGTAGTTCTTAAAGGTGTTGATGCTAATTATGATCATGAGTTTTTACTCGATGCAATTACATCTGGTAGTTATCCGAAAATTTCAGATACTGCTAGAACTGATGAGATATTGATTTCGAATGCATTATCACAAACACTGCAAATTGACATTGGTGATTTTGTTAGGATGTGGTTTATTGACGAGGATGAATCAAGAGCAAGAGGAAGAAAGTTTATTGTAAGTGGGATCTATAGTACTGGTATGGAGGAAATTGATAATATTTACATTGTAGGTGATTTACAACATATACAGAAACTAAATGGTTGGAAGCACAATGAAGTAGGAAGTATTGAAATAAAGCTTAATGACATTTCAGATATAACTAGCACAGCGTTTGAGCTATACAGTAATATTCCTTATAATCTTAGTGCCATAACCATTTACGAGGAATATCCACAAATATTTAATTGGCTTAACTTACTGGATATGAACGTTGTTGTTATCTTAACTTTATTAATGATAGTAGCAACTATTACTATGATATCAACGTTATTAATACTAATAATTGAACGAACAAGTATGGTTGGGTTGCTAAAAGCTCTTGGCTCGAGCAATCGTTCAATACGTAAAATTTTCTTGTATAAAGCATCCGGTATTATAATCAGAGGAATGATTTGGGGAAATGTGATAGGTTTAGGTTTTTATTTCGTCCAATTAAGATTTCGTTTAATTAGTTTGGCTCCTGAGTCATATTATGTGGATTATGTCCCTGTTGAGTTGAACCTTATGGGTGTTATTTTATTAAACTTAGCAACGTTTATTGTTTCAGTTCTGGTATTAATAATACCAACATACTATATTACACGTGTTGTGCCTGCCAAAGCATTGAGATATGAATGATTTTTTTAATGTATGATAAACAAGTGAAGCAAATCTAATCACTAATAATACAATTACCATTCTAATGCATCTAGTCATTTATTACCTTTATAAAGTGCTATTTTTTTTGGTTTGATTTGCGGGAAATTAATAGTCTAATCAAATATTTTTAGTGTTATTTCAACTACTCCATAAAAATATAATTAAAGCAAGTAGTGCCAACGTTATAATCCAAATAACTAGCGCTTTTCGAGTAGCTTTTTTTGCCTTGTCGGATGCATACCAGGTTCTTGGACTTACTCCTTGAAAAAGGAAAGTTGCAATACCAGCTAGGTTTACACAGATAATATTTGTAATGAATAGTAAAAAAGCTCCAATTGCCAAACTAAAGTCCCCTGCTCCAAGCAATAATCCAAACACTGTTAATGGAGGCAGTAAAGCAACAGCAACCATAACACCAATAACAGCTGCAGAAGCTCCGGTTGTAAAAGCTAACACTCCAGCTGCACCAGATGCAAGGGCCAGTGCAATATCTGCAAATCCAGTACTTGTTCTTGAAGATATCTCAATTGAATTAGTATCAACATCTATTCCCAATCCAATTGATACGGCAATTGTTACTACGATTAAACCTCCCACAACCAAAGCCTTCATTGCGTCGGTTCCTAGTTTTTTTTCGGCAAGTACTGATGACAAGGCGAGTGCTACGTTTGGACCCAAGAATGGGGCAATAACCATGGCCCCAATAATCACAGCCACATTATCTTTTAATAAGCCGATGGCCACAACCACAGTCGATAGTATAGTCATCAGAACAAAAACGTTGTTTAATTTAGAACTCTCCACAACATCATTATAAAGTTCCTCTCTACTGATTCTAAATTTTGTTTTCCCCTTCTTCTTATCAACTTGGGTGGCGCTTTTCTTTTCTTCTTTGGGCCTTGGAATTGAAGCTTCAACAGGAAATAGTATCAATTTAAAGTCAGTAACTTTTGAGAATTTCTTCTCAAACTGATCCATAATTGACTCACTCTGTGCCGAATCCAGCAAGATACTAACGATAAAATTTTTCGTTGATAATTCTTCTTGCCAATAGGTTAAGTCGGGTTGATTTTCAAGAATTGTTTTAGCATTTTTTGCTTGTTCACGAGGAAGAATAACTTTAATTACGCGTTCTGGCATATATTTATTTTTTCACCATAAAGTTAAAAAAGTTTACCACTTATAAAGATAGTAAGAATTATACAGGTAATATTATAAGCAGTTTATGTTTCTAAAATATTATATATCAGTTGTTGTGCTCGCCCAGCTAGGAGTTATGATATATATTGATTGTTGAACCTATAACTGTTTATTATAGTAATTCATCCAAAAAACAAAAACTCATGTATATTCATGCCGCATTACAACGGGTTCTTTTGTAACCATCTGTTGTATAGCCACATAGATAGTGCCGAAATGAACCCGATCGCCATAAGGATAATCCATCCCATCGAATTCCAAAAAGGACTTAGCTCCAATAGCCCTGAGCTAAGCATAGTAGAATCTTTACACATAATTTCATGAAAAATAAATGCTCCGGCCGGGCCCCCAATTAAAGCTCCAATAGCCAATGGTAGGTTGGCATATCCAAGGAATAAACCTTCTTGGCCTTTTGGTGCCAAAGCACCAATAAATTCATATGTACGAGCTGAGGTAAATAGTTCTCCAAAGGCAATTAATCCTACTGTTAATGTAATAAATAATGTTCCCAAAGGAATCCAATCGCCAAGTGTAAGAGTCCTAACACCACCACTCATAAATATTGGTATAAGGTTTATCATCATCGATATTCCTATAATTATTATTCCAACTATAATTGAGTTGATGGGTTTCATTTTTCCGAACTTCTTGGTTATAAGTAATTGAAAAAATACAATAACAAATGGGTTTGCCATGGTTACAAGATCAACAGCAGGGTTTAATTCTACAACCTTTTGCAAGTAAAGTGGAAGCACATTATAAACCTGAGCATAGATAAAAAAGAAGCCACTGGAGACAACTAGGAATAAGGCAAACCTCAGGTTCTTAAGAACCAAAATCATATCTGCTAATATTTTAAGAATCGATTTTTTTGGCTTTTTTTCTATTTCAACCTGACCGTTTTCCTTTTCGGGGTCAGTATAAAAAAACAGTACTGCGAAAAATGCCAGAATTGAGAAGAAAACGGAAACGGCAAATATATAACTTAGATCAAATTCAGTTCTTATCACATAACTTACTCCTCTTCCCAATAATGACCCAATATTAATGATCATATAAAAAATACCAAAACCAAGGGTTACCTTTGCTCCGGCAGTTTTTTGAACAGTTCCGGCAATACAAGGTTTTATAATAGAACCTCCAATTCCTATAAATCCTATGGCAAGGATAATTGGAAGTAGAATACCAATACCTGCAGTCATTTCGCTGCCAATGATTGGGTTTAATGTGTGATTTCCAAACCATACTGGATAACCCATAACAAAATAACCAATGGCAAGCAGAACAAAAGCAATTAGCATCGATTTTTTAAAACCGATTTGATCAGCAATGGTACCTGAAAGAATTGGAAGAAAAAATACCAATGCCCATAATATTCCATTCAAATTACTTGGCCAATAATCACCAAGGCCAAGTTGTCCCAAATACAAAACAACAAAACTTGCCATTGCATAGTAAGCTCCTCTTTCAAATAGCTCAGTTAAATTTGCTGTCCAGAAACTTCGAGGGAAGCCATCTTGTTTTTTTTCCTTAATATTTTCCATGTGTATTTAATTTACTTTCTCATTTTTGGTTTGCCAATTAATAGACATCATAATTACGAATTATTTTAATACTGCAAAGTCCTAACCATAATTAAATTTGTGAATTTTTACAAAAAAGCACAACAATTATCCAAGTTTTTTAACAACAATGTTCTCAAATCTTGTTTTGCTAATGGGATGATAACTAATTATTTCTCCATCTAAAATAATACAAAATGTTCCAAAAGGGTTGGGTGTATCCTGTGCCGATTCATAATCTTTGATATCAATTAATCTTGTTTGAAGATTGAATCGCTCTTTTGCAGTAAGCAATATTGCATGTACATTCTTCTCTGTATATGGACACTGAACTGACCGCAAAATAATTAATCCATTGCCATATTTATCAAGGTTCTGCAATGATTCTTTTTTAAAGCTTGGGTCTTTGTAATTTGTATCGAACTTATAAACTAATAATTCAAAATCAGGAATTGCATTATCAACTTTATTAAATCCATTTTTTATAAAAATATCGCTATTTGACATAAACGAGCCTTTTCTGGTAACTACTGCAACTCCCAGCATACTACCTTCTTTGGCGTGTTTTATACAGTCATCAATTAGTAACGAAGCGAATCCCTTACCTTTGAACTCTTTTTTGAAACCAACAAATATGCAATGTATAAACAAATAATTTTTTGCATTTACTGGCCTATGAGCATAGGTTCCAGGTATGTATTCAAGCATGCCCTGATAACCACCAGTTTCTGATATAAGAGCCTTTATTCTTAAGCCTTTAGGATAATACTCACGATACCATTCAATTTTATTTCTTAATTCCTTATGTTTCTTTGCATTTTTGTAACCACAAACACCATAATCAACAATACTTTCGGGTGTCAGGTCAATTATTTTAACATCGCTCATTTTTATATAATTTGAAGTTGTTTGTCATTTAATATATGAATCGAATATTATCTTAGACCATGTTTCCATACCATTGTAGAAATTGTTTAGGTCTGGTTTATTAACCCAATTTGCTTTAATTTTTTCTGTTTCGTTTACAATAAGGTTTTTATTTGATAGTCTGATATCGTATATAACGCCTATATGTGATTTTCCAACAGGTATCGTGTCATCATTAACAAACCCAATAAACTTAATATCTTTAATGGTGCACCTGCTTAACAATTTTACTTCTTCAAATAATTCTCTTTTTAGTTCCTCAAAAACATATTGTTTATTTGGTACAGTTTTATTTCCCGGGCTCATATGACCTCCAATACCCAAAGAGAATTTATTGTGTAGTCTTTTTTCAATTTGCATTGTGGTTCTCTTCAGTAAGAAGTATGATTCGTTATGAGAAAGTATGGCATATGGAATAATCTGCTTAAACGAATGATCTTCTTCTATATCTTTTCTAATATAAAACTGCCCAAGTTTAACTATATTATCCAGGTTATTGCTGGTATCGATCAATAGCCCTTGTTTTTTATAGGGCAATATATTCCATAACTTATCTGTTGGTATAGCTAAAACTAATTCATCCAAAGTATTGATTTTTTTGTCTTAATTAGAGTCTAAACAGCCATACTCCTTCTAATGGGAGGATGTGGATCATAGTTCTCCACTATAAAATCATCAATGGTTAATTGATCAAAAGGCTTTTTCGCAATTTGCAATGTTGGCATTGGTTTAGGCTCCCGCGACATTTGTTCAAGAATTGCTGTAACATGATCATACTTCTCTTCGTTTCCATCACTAGGTGCATGCTTATTAATCCATTCTACCACGCCTAAATACTCTTCTCTGTTGGAAACAGATTTAATTCTTTTTTGTAAATCTCTAAAGTTCTCCTTATGCCACTGTGTTCTTTTCCCAATTCCTGCATAAAAATGGGAATCGCCAAAAGTGTGGATAAATGTTTTAGGCACCATTTCGGCTTCCTGAGCAATAACATGAGTAAGGGCAGCGTAACTAGCAATATTAAATGGTACACCAAGAAACTGATCACAGCTTCTTTGGTAGAGTTGCAACTCTAGTTCTCCTTCTTCGTTTGCTGTTGCCTGATACAAAACATGACAAGGTGGCAATGACATATGTGGTGTGTCACCTGGATTCCATGAATCAACAATATGCTTTTTTCCTGTTGGTTTCTTTTTTAAACCATCTATCATCTTCCCCAGCTGATCTATTTCTACAAAAGTATTTTTATCATGATCAAAATACTCCCACCTTCTCCATTGTTTGCCATAAATTGGCCCGGCATCACCCCATCTTGCAGCAAAATCAGCATCTTCTTTTATTCTCTGCCCATATTCTTTCATGGCAGTATCCCAATCCGCTGTATATTTTACTATACCTTCAGGAAAGATTCCTTCTTTTTGCATCCCGGGTAGATTGTCTTGAAATGCATCAGGCCTCCATACAGGGCAGTTATTGTCTTCAAGGTATTTAATATTTGTATCACCCCTTAAAAACCATATTGTTTCATGAAATATAGATCTTGTAAACATTTTTTTTGAGGTAAGTAATGGATAACCTTTTCGAAGGTCATATTCGTTTTGATATCCAAATAGAGAAATAATACCAGAGCCTTTACTACCTCCTTTAAAGTTTGATCGGTCTGAAGTCAAGATTGCCTTTGAGTGATCTAAATATTGTTGTGCCATATTGTATTATTATAAAATTTAATATTGTTTTAGATGATAATTAGCAAATTATTTAAAATAATAATCGATCCAAAAATATATTTTATTTTTATGAATAATCAATCATGACAGCTTAAGTTATGGGTAATGTATTAACAATATTCTTAAAATAATTTTATTTATTTTTTGATGAGGTCGAGCAATATGTTGAACAGCTTTAAGGTGGCCATTGCATCACCTAATGCAGTATGTCTTCCGTCTACATTAATATTGAAAAGCTTGAAAGCAGCATCAGAGGAAATTGTTTTTTGCTTCAAATAACCTGAAAGGTATAAGTAATATAGTATTGATGAAGTATCAATTATTCTATGGGAAAATATGCTACTAAAATCTTTCTCTTTAATGAAGAAAAGATTTTTTAAAAAACCAATGTCAAAATGAACATTATGACCGGCAATGGTGATCTTCTTTTCAGGAGTAAAGTATTTAGCTATAAAAAATAATAGCTTATCAATTGCTAATGTTGGTGAGATTGACGACTTCTTATGTTCCTCTATATCAATCTTGTTAATAGCTAGAGCTTCATCAGTTGTTATAAGCTTTCCATCATTTATGAACAGCTCAATGGAGTCAATAATCTCCTTGTTATCCCACACTACAGCAGCCAATGATAATAAGGAATGCTCACTCGGATTTAGTCCTCCTGTCTCGATATCAATAAATAGCAATTTGTCTTCCATTTTCATATTCTAATTCGGTTAAGCAAAAAAGATAGTTATTATTCTTTTATAAATTTTTCTGAACCTAAGTACTCTCCTCTTGAGTTATATATGTTCAATATATATAAACCATTAGTAAATTGTTCAATGTTAATTTCACCCTTGTTTAACCTTAATTTTCCTTCTTTAACTATTTTACCATGTAGGTCAATAATCTTGTAAATTATTGTTTTAAACTCCTTCTTATCAGTAACTAAGGAAATATATTGTATTGAAGGATTTGGTGTAACAGATATATTGTAATTTGTTTTTTCTGTTTCATTTATTTGGTCAACGGAACCAGGACAATACATTAGAGTAAAATTCAGAATACCATCATTATTTAAGGTTCCTTTCCAACATTGACCATCAGGTGATTTCATTATAATGCCTTTTGTGATATCGCTAATATAAATATCGCCTTCTGCAATTTGTAACTTTGCTTTTGGTTCAGTTGTACCAATCCCAATTAATCCATCCTTATTGATTCTCATACGCTCATGCGTAACAATATCTGAACTGGTTTCAAATTTGATTATTCCACTTCGTGCTTTAAACATTAAACCTGCACCTGTTGTAAATAATTGCCCAAAGTCGGCATGATTGGGTGATGCAGTATAGGTGTCAGACATATGACTTAAGCTTGTAAACGAACCACTTTCGCCAGCATATAATTTCATGCTTACTCCTGAGTTATGACTTACTGATTTGTTAAAGAGACGAATAAATGTTCTGCTTTCTGTGGCATAGTCTTCTATCCCTTCAATTTCAAACCGATAAATGGGATCTGATAAACCAATTCCAACATTTCCTTGATTATAGTATATATTACTACCATTGATTTGCCATTGCCCGTAGCTAAAAACTGAAATACTTATTAAAAGTAAAGTTAGTAGATTCTTTTTCATAAAGATATATTTTTAATGGTGTTAAAATAAATTTCTTGGTATTGAGTTTATAAATTTTGTGTCTTCTTTCGATACTTATTATTTCTATTCTACTGATGTTCTATCGTAGTATATACTGTCCTTTGGCTGTATTATTTCTGGTAAGAATTGCCCATCATTTTTACCAACTTCAAGAGTAATCAGTTCGTTTAGTAGGGTGTTCATTTTTAGTATTAGCTCTTTGTTGTTTTCTGGATTCAATGCTAGGTTGTATTGTTCATCAGGGTCGTTTTTTAGGTCGAAAAGTTCAATATCGTTCCAGTCAAGAATGTCTTTAAGGTTCGATGGTGTATTAAAATGACTTGGTGCATAATATCGTGCAAACTTGTACTGACCATCGAATGTCATTGCAACAAAACCACGTTTGCTGAGGTCTGGAGAATGAACGCTGAGGTCTTCAGGACTCATAGCAAAACCTACATTCGCATCCCAATTCGAAAAAAGTTTTTTATAGAAGTTTGCATCGATTGTAGAAAGTCCCACGTAGTTGAATAGTATACCCGGACGAATTGCATTTAAGGCAGCGTTAGAAGGATTTTTTAGGATGGATGAGAAGTCTCGACCCGGAAGATCTTTGGTGATTTCACTCATTATCTTATTATCAGAATTGGTTAGTCCCACTAATGTTGGGAGTACATCTATGTGGCTTGTTAGTGCCTGTGTACTTTGACCACCTACTGTATTTGGATGTACTATTATCATTGGAACATGAACATTTTGTTCGTAGGCAACCGGGCCTTTATTACGAAGTCCGCCGTGTGAGCCACCTAACTCCCCATGGTCAGAAGTAAAAACAACCACTGTATTTTCCCACAGGTTAAGATCGTTGAGCGCATCCAATATCTGTCCAACGTAACGATCATTCTCTCGAAGAAGGTTAAGATAAAAATTTTGGTAGGTATGCCACATGTCGTCCCTCTCCAAAGGGATCTCACCCGTAACACCTATAGTAGCCTTATAAAATTCCCAGTGGGCTTCTGGTCTCCCTGGAGCCTGCAATGGTTCATTATGTGTACTCCACATCGAGAAATCCCAATTCTTGCTGGTTTGAGCATCAATTGGTATGGGTGTTGTCATTTTTGGCAGGCTTTTTTGTATTTCTTCTCCAGATGGGTTAACATCAGCAAAGAATATATCATGTGGATTTATAAGTGATATGGTGAGGAACCATGGCTTCTTGCTATTCGAGTTTGCACGTAGCCAACTAATGCCTTCAGCACTTATTACGCCATCCATTTGGTATCCCTGATTCATTTGTCCTGTTACTTCGCCATATGGCTGCCAAACGTCGAACCCATATTTCTGAAGTTTGTCGGTATAGTTTACCCCTGGTTGTGGAAATACAATCGAACTATCGAGCTCAAATTTACCGAAGTAGGCAGTTGAGTATCCGAGTTTCTTCATGGCCGTCCCTATGGAATAATTGTCTGTTGAAAGACTTGGTGTCCATCCGAACATCATCTCTTCCTGGATTCCTGTAACCTGCGGTGCAAGACCACTATATAGCACTCCCCTCGATGGCGTACATACTGCTGCCGAGATATAGTGATTCATAAAGGTTACACCTCGTTCTGAAAGCCTATCAATAGCAGGCTGATGAAATCCTTTGGCTTTTATCGTCTGAAACATTCGCTGATCGCAAGTTATAAATAGGATATTGGGTTTTTTAATGTTTTTAACTTTCGCTTTTTCAGTGCAGCTAATAAGCAATGTGCAAGTCAGAGTTAAAGAAAGTAATTTAATCAGTAGATTTTTCATTTTAGCTAATATTGGTTTTTTACAGAAAATTGTTTTGTCAATTAACTATTTATAGTTCTCTATATTTTTACTAAAATACAAAAATATTTTGTTGGTATGCTTGACAATGATGGTGTTATGTTTTAC
>JAERTF010000114.1 GCA_016845105.1 Bacteroidota bacterium
ATTTAAATCTACCATATGTATCTATTATAGAATTAATAGGCATACTGGTATAGTAACTGGTATTTCTAATGATATGAATGTTGGTGACGAACCAATTATTACCAATATTAGTACCCTTACTTGGCTTACTTCCTTGTTAAATGGAGATGACGATTCAAAATCAATATTTGATATTCAGGAAGAAGGATATAGTAAACAAGATGAAGTTTTTAAAAAAAATAAACTAGGCTCTTTTTGTAGTGTTACGGTTAAATCTCTTGGTAAAGTAGTTGGTTGTCTTTTTGTTGGTGATATTAGTCAACGGGAGTATAAGCCAGATGAAATCAATGCATTGAAACTGTTTGCATTAATGATAGGACTTGAGGAAAAGCATAAATCAACTTCTGATTTGCTTATTACGTCTGATTATAAATACGGAGCAATATTTGAGAATGCTAACGATTGTATTGTATTGTTAAAGAATAATATAATAGTTGATATAAATCAAAAGGGATGTGATATGTTTGGGTATAGCAGAGAAGAAATTCTTGGCATGGAATCAAGTGACATATCCCCTGAAAATAGCAGCAACGGTGAAATCAATATTAATCAGACAGGGTATATGGATGCTGCCTTAAAGGGTGAACCACAGCATTTTGAATGGATACATCAGAAAAAAGATGGCACTAGTTTTTATACTGATATCAGTTTAACCAGACTTGATAATAGCGACAGTTATAACACGCTTGCAATTATTAGAGACATTAGTAAGCAAAAACGTTATGAAAAGGAATTAATTGAAGCTCGCGAGAAAGCAACTGAATTAAATAGAATGAAGTCGCTTTCATTGGCAAGTATGTCGCATGAATTAAGAACTCCATTAAATTCAATAATTGGTTTCTCTGATTTGTTGTTGGATGAAGACACTACGGAAGATGAAAAAGAAATGTTCTCTAAGCTAATACAAACCGCGGGGAGATCATTAATGCAACTTATTGGTGATATTGTTGATATATCAAAAATTGAAGCTGGTCAGGTTACAATTCAGAAAACGATGTTTAATGTAAATAGTTTTCTTCAGAAAATATTATTAACATTTAAACAAGAGAAAGATAGCAGGGGTAAGTCGGACATTGAATTGAAGCTTGTATTATCAGATTTAGCTTCTGAGCTAAGAATAGAGACAGATCCCCATCGCTTGCAACAGGTGTTTAATAATCTACTAACAAATTCATTAAAATTTATTGATAATGGCTTTATTGAATTTGGTTATTTAAGTATAACACCAAAATACATACAGTTTTATGTTAAGGATACTGGCGTAGGTATCGATAATAATAAAAGAGAGGTTATATTCGAGCAATATGGTCAAGATAAGAGTACCTATAACCGTAATAATGAAGGTACGGGACTAGGGCTTGCAATTAGCAAATCTTTTGTTGAACTACTGGGAGGTAATATATGGCTCGATTCTGAAATCGACGAAGGTTCTACATTTTATTTCACTATACCGTTTAAAGTTAAATCTGGATATAGGGAAAATTATCTTAGCAATTCACTGAATATAAGTGCTAAGAACTGGTCGGGTCGCACAATTGTAATTGCCGATGATGTAAAAGAAAACTATGTTTTTCTGCGTGGAGTATTGTCACCCACCGGTGTAAAAATACTTTGGGCGCAAAATGGTAAAGAGGCCTTTGACTTCTGCAAGGTTAATAATAAGGTGGATATGGTATTGATGGATATTAGAATGCCTGTAATGAATGGATTAGAAGCATCTCGTTTAATCAAAAAGAATAATCCTGAAACTATTATTATTGCTCAAACAGCATTTGCTAGTGCACAGGATAAAGAAAATTGCATTGCAAGTGGTTGTGATGAATATTTTAAAAAACCCATAAATCACGAGAAACTGTTTTCCGTTATTGCAGAATATTTTAAGTAGTTGAATAATCATTTGCTGTTGCAATTATAACCTGTAAGCATCATAAGTAATAGTATGAGTTCAGAAGCAAAAAAAATCCTTGTAAGATATTGGGGATATTCAAGTTTTCGACCTATGCAAGAGGAAATCATTGATTCGATTCTTGCAGGGAAAGATACTCTTGCATTATTACCCACAGGAGGAGGAAAATCAATATGCTTCCAAGTGCCTGCATTAATTAAAAAAGGAACTTGTATAGTCATTACTCCACTTATTGCCTTGATGAAGGATCAGGTGGCAAACCTGAAAAAAAATAAAATAAAGGCAGCAGCAATTTATACCGGTATGCATCGTGATGAAATAGAATCGGTATATTCGAATGCGTTATATGGTGATCTTAAGTTTTTATACATCTCACCCGAACGATTAGCATCTGAAGTTACCAGAGATGTTCTTAGTAGAATGAAGGTAAATATTGTTGCCATTGATGAAGCTCATTGTATATCTCAATGGGGATACGATTTTAGACCACCCTATTTAAGAATTGCTGATATTAAACCATTATTACCAAATGTGCCATTTTTGGCTTTAACTGCAACAGCCACTCCTGAAATTGTATCAGATATTATGGTAAAACTGGGTTTTAAAAGGCCTAATTTACTGAAAACTAGTTTTGAGCGGAGAAACCTGTCTTATAATGTAGTTAAAGAATATGATAAAACAGGATATCTAATAAGGATTCTGTCTTCTGCTGAAGAATCGGCAATTGTCTATGTAAGAAATAGAAGAAAAACGAGGGAAATATCAGAGATATTAAAAAAAAATAATATTAGTGCAACTCATTATCATGCCGGACTTGATGCCAAAACAAGGGATTATAAGCAAAAAGAATGGACTTTTGGAAGGATAAAGGTAATTGTTGCAACCAATGCATTTGGCATGGGTATCGATAAATCAAACGTAAGAAATGTAATACATTATGAACTTCCCGATTCCATTGAGTCATATTTCCAAGAGGCAGGCAGGGCAGGTAGAGACTTACAGCCATCCTCGGCAATACTTTTATATAATAGCAATGATATTCACAGAGCCAAAGAACTATTTAAAACATCATATCCAGAATTAGTTACAATAAAGAAAGTATACAATGCACTCGGAAACTATTTTCAGGTTCCTGAAGGTAGTGGTAAGGATACGAGTTTTGATTTTAATATTGCTGACTTTGCTAACCAGTATAAACTAGAAGTATTACAAGTATATAATTCCATTAAGTTTCTTGAAAGAGAAGGGTATTTATTATATATACAATCAGCCGGACAGTTCTCAAAATTATTTGTGCCACTTAACAAAGAGGAGCTTTATAGGTTTATTGTTGAGAACCCAGGGTCGGATAGGTTATTAAAAGAAATAATGCGATCTTACGCAGGTGTATTTACCGATTATATAAATATTAATGAAACATTACTGGCAAATAGAGCTAATCTGAAAAGGGAAGATGTAGTTAATAAACTTGCTTATTTTAATAAACAAAAAGTTATAAGTTATATACCCATAAAAACAAAGCCTCAACTTGTTTTGGCTTATGAACGATTAAGCATACAGCACGTACAACTTTCTGATGAAAATTATAAGGATCAAAAAAAAGCATCAGAAAACCGATTAGGTTCAATTATTGATTTTGTAGCAAATTCATTTGAATGCAGAAGTAAGATATTGTTGGAGTATTTTGGTGAGAAAAATGTTAGAAGATGCGGTATTTGTGATGTTTGTGTATCAAAAAATAAGATTGATTTAAATGAAATCGATTTTTCATTGATTGAGAAATCAATAAAAGCAGAGATAAAATCTGGTCCTAAACACTTATATGAAATAATACCCTTACTTGCTGAATATAATGAAGATGATGTGATTCAGGT
>JAERTF010000115.1 GCA_016845105.1 Bacteroidota bacterium
AATCTGTAATTCTTTGGATGAATATCTTTCTTCATTGTTACTGATTTTACTATGCTTCTTTTTAAGGGCTGCAAAAATATTACCTTTACTAGTTATATCCTAATATTTTTTAAAATATTTTATACACAAACAATTGGTGAAAAGTAAGCATATTGTATTCTAGTTTATAATGATGATTTTTGGTTAAAGATTTGATAAAAACTCCATTGTATCTATTCCATCGGCGTAATCCCACAATTGCGGATATTGGCTGGCTCCAGGTACTATTGCATTCTGTATCTCTTTGGAAATAGAAACAATACATTGAATTTTTGAATTATTCTCAATTAATGAGTTAGATACGTTGTTTATATCTGTGTAATATTCATAGTTAATCACACTTACCGGTGATGAATATCTTGTGCTTTCGGTTAAAAGCAAGTTGCCAGAATCAAAATGCACATTACCGTTTACCAAAAATATAGCCTTGTTATATTCGTAATTATTGAAATATTTATGATTCGCGTTTACCTGAGTATTCAACGTACATATATCCAGAAATCTCTTGAAATTGTAATCGTTAGGCACAAATATATGAGATATATTGCGACATCCCAGGCCGTAATACATGAAAATATCATCACAAACCCCTTTAATATCCTCTTCTGTTTCATTTCCAGTTAGTACAGCTATTCCGTTTCTGTTTTGTCTGATGATATTTGGATATTTTCCGAAATAATATTCAAAATATCGTGAAGTATTGTTACTTCCGGTAGCTATAATTGCATCAAAATCCTTTAGTTGTGATGTGGTAAAACTTATATGTGAAGTGAATTTGGGCTCAATACTAATTAATATATCAGCAATAATTGGTAATAATTTATCGTCTTCGCTTGAGAGCTTTGCAAGGATGCTGTTTCCTGAAATAAGCACGCATAAGAAGTCGTGAAAACCTACTAAAGGTATATTGCCTGCCATTACTACACCTACAGTTTTAGGTACTATATTGATCTCTAATTTCGCTTTATATGGGTCGATCCAACTAGTAATGTTTTGAGGAGATAAGCTCATACCAATTGATAACAACATATTTCTAACGTTCTCTTCAATAAACCAACCATTGTGGTTCGAGGCTTGTTTAACAGCTATGTTTAGCTTGTTTGACAATTCATTTTTAGTAGTGGCCTTTACGTTAAGTCCAACTTCTTCAAGTATCTTGCCTAAAGAAATAAATGCATTTATTCGTTGCTCAATACTAATCATAATAAGTTTTTTGCAGAATTGTTAATTTGGATTATGTAAGTAACAATATAATTAGAATGGGGATAATCCATCGATGTGACTAGGTTCCATAAACATGCTTCCACTTCTCATACCTGGTCGGGTTGGGTGCATACCAGGATTAAACATAGGATAGTTTTGCTGACGATATTCAAACCCAACATTAACTCTAAAGTTGTCGGTTACCTTGTACTCAATATCCATAATAACACCTTGTGAACTAAAATCATAGGTAGGTGATGAATTTTCAAGCATTGATGATCGACTACCTAAACTAAATGTTTTATATGCTGTTCCTCTTAAGGTTATTCGTTCGTTTAGTAAATAATCTCCCGAAACAAAAATATGTCCATAGCTGTTCGGAGATGAACTAAAAGGGCTTTGATAATCGCTACTCATTAAAAAACTGGAGTAGCCAATTCCTGCATTCAAAGAAAACTTATCTGTTACTGGTAGAGTAATTTTAGGCATTATTGATGTTCCAACTGCACTATAACCATAACCAAATGTATTAAATGAGGTTGATATGGCAACTGATACCTTCGGTTTCATTTTGTTTAGGAATGTATTGTTAGACTGGTTGTGCTGCATATTTACTTGTGAATGAGCAGGAATTAAGCACATTACAAGGATTATTACTGCGATATGTTGAATGCTAATTAATTTCATCAGTTATTTTAAAAACACAAAAATAATCAAATTAGTATAAGTTTATTTTTCGGGAGTTTCATTAAGATGGAATGATGCACTTGTTTCACCAACCGTCATATTGATAATATTGATTCGGATTAATTCACAAAGCATACTTTCTAACTTAAACCTCGACAAGTTAACTTCGGCCAGAAGTTGTTTTATAGTAAGAGTTTCAAACTTATTAAATAACCCCAGCACTTTTCTAACATCTTCGGAGTATATAAACTTTATTTCCTTATTACTGTTGTCCCTATGCCAGATTTTCATTTGAATACCATTGGCCAGTATATTTTGATCCTTGACTCTAATATAGGCTTTCATTTTTTCGTTGTGGTCAGGTGTTCTATGAGGTATAGTATCACTTTTTGAAATAATTAC
The DNA here is from genome assembly GCA_016845105.1 of Bacteroidota bacterium. Classification (GTDB taxonomy): domain Bacteria; phylum Bacteroidota; class Bacteroidia; order Bacteroidales; family F082. Next base: position 2,332 of record JAERTF010000115.1, read on the forward strand.
TTCTAAAACTTTTTTACCTTTGATATTCCATTCTTTGGAAGTAAAAACAACCTCTGGCTTGCAAAATCTAGTGGCAGCATTATCCAACATATAGTATTCTTCTTCCGACCTTATCCCAGATATATTTCCATTGTCCTTAACACCTATTAACAGTTTGCCTCCTTCGGTATTTGCAAATGCAACAAGAGATCGAGCAATTTTAGCCGCATCACTTACTTCAAATTTAAAGTCAAGGTGTTTTCCTTCGCCCTTTTCAATAAGCGATAATATACTATGTTTTTTACTTATAATGGTGATATGCTATTTGATAACTAACAAAAATATGTAAGCTGCATTTAAATTAAGAAATATTGAAACATCAATAAACAGCACGAATGTCAATAATACAAGAGTACTTACTAAAGAAATTCGATGTTTTCTTTGCTCATTGTTTTTTCACAATAATGACAAGATAATTTCATTTCTCCTTTGTGGTCAGTAATTACTTTAAACCGAGTGGGAATGTCTTGTATATTAGTAACACATTTTGGATTAAAGCACTTCACTATTTTATATACACTTTCTGGTAAATGTACTTTTTCTTTTTTTGTTACTTCATAATCAGTAATCTCAATCAAAGTGGCTGAGGGTGCTACAAGAGCAATCTTGTTTATTTCTTCATCAGCAAAATACTTCTCACTTATTTTAATTATACCTTTTTTTCCAAACTTTTTACTGTCGAGTCCTGTTCCAAAGTAGATTTGATTACTATAGGTTTCAAGATTAAGCAAGTTAATTACCTGAAATGATTTATCTGATGGTATATGATCTATAACAGTACCATTACGGATGGCTGTTACTTTTAATTCTTTTCTTTTGTTATCCATGATATTATGTATTATCTGTTACAATGGTTAAAATCCTTGTGCTAATCCTTTATTTTAATCCTAGTATAGCTGCTATTAGTGCTTGACGTACATAAACCCCATTTTTAGCTTGCTGGAAATAATAAGCCTTGGGGTTATCATCTACATCTTCTGTTATTTCATTAACTCTTGGTAGTGGATGTAAAACTCTCATATTATCTTTTGAACCTGATAACATATTGTTCTCAAGTATATATGAGTTTTTAACTTTTTCATATTCAAGGGGGTCGGGGAATCTTTCACCCTGAATACGTGTCATGTATAATATATCTGCAATTGGCATAATATCCATAATATCGGTATATTGATGGTATTCTAGTCCTGCTTTTTTAATCCATGTTTTAACAGAGCTAGGCATCTTTAGAGATTCGGGAGAAACAAAATGGAAAGTTGCACCAAATAAAGATAAAGCTTGTACTAGTGAATGTACTGTGCGGCCATATTTTAAATCACCAATCATGGCTATGTGTATATTATCAAGACTTCCTTGTGTTTTTCTTATTGAATACAAGTCGAGGAGGCACTGTGTTGGATGCTGGTTTGCACCATCTCCGGCATTTATTATTGGTACTGGTGAAACTTCACTTGCATACCTGGCACTTCCATCCATTGGGTTTCGCATTATTATTAAATCCGAGTAGTTACTAACTGTTAGGATAGTATCTTTAAGTGATTCACCTTTTTTAACACTTGATGTATCTGCGCTTGCAAAACCAATAATGCTCCCCCCAAGATACTGAACAGCACTTTCAAAGCTAAGTCGTGTGCGCGTTGAGGGCTCGAAGAATAAGGATGAAACAACATAACTATCCAGTATTCTTTGACGGTGATTTTTTTCAAACTCTTCTGCTAAGTCAAGGATGTGAATTATTTCTTCCTTACTATAATCGGTTATTGAAACCAAACTTCTACCTATTAATTCATTCATGTTTGATGTGGTTTATGGTTTAATTATGCAAAAAAAAAAAAAAGACGGTCGACAAAAATCGACCGTCCATATTATTTATTGTTTCTACAGATCTTGCTGTAGTTACATTATTGTTAAGCTTTCTGATCAAAAAAAGTATTTTCATCTCAGGATGCAAATATAATGCAATTGAAAATTATGGAGATTTTGAGTTTTCTACAAAATTAACATAGTTACTAACAATTTATATTCATTCATAGTCCAATTTGTTTTCTAAATTTGCAGCTCAATTTGTTGATAATGCAAAACAATATTCGAATAAAAAATAAAAGAATTTCTTGGGAGTATTTCTTAATTGAAAAATTCGTAGCGGGAATAGTGCTTACTGGTACTGAGATTAAATCGGTTAGATCGGGAAAGGCAAACCTTGCTGATTCTTTTTGTGTGTTTGAGAATGGGGAACTATTTGTTAGAGCCATGCATATTTCGGAGTATAGTTTTGGATCTTATAACAACCATATAGCAAAACGAGACCGTAAATTATTGCTTACGAGTCGTGAGCTAAAAAAGTTAAATGTTAAAGTTAAAGAAAAGAGCATGACCATAGTTCCTGTTTCACTTTTTATTAACGATAAGGGTCTTGCTAAGCTGGAAATTGCCATTGCCAGAGGAAAGCACTACTATGATAAACGAAATTCTCTAAAGGAAAAAGATCATAAACGAGAAATTGACAGGCATTTGAAACATTAATATTATAGCTCAATTTCTATTGATTTGGTCAATAAGGGATTTTATTACCACTTTCATTCCATGCCTCAAATACCTTAACCGAATCATCTCGCATTATTTGAAGTGAGGGAATTGAACGTTGATCTTTTGGTAAAGAAATCTCTTTATAAATGAATGAGTCATCAAAATCAGCTTTTGTGGCATCGTCTTTTGTTGCTGCATAGTAAAGTTTGTCGATTCTGGCCCAATAAATTGCACCCAAACACATAGGGCATGGCTCGCAGCTTGTATATATTTCGCAACCTTGCAGAGCGTATGTACCCATATTTTTAGCTGCTTCACGAATGGCAACTATTTCAGCATGGGCAGTAGGGTCATTTTTATCGGTAACAAGGTTTGATCCTTTACCTATAACCTCACCATCTTTTACAACAACAGCTCCAAATGGCCCTCCTTTGTTTTCATTTACATTTGATAATGCAAGCTCAATTGCTTGCTTCATGTGTAACTTTTTCTCTTCCATTACTTATCTTATTATCAATTATAAACAGTTAAGTATAATTGTGTTTTTATCATTTTTGTCAAATAACACCAACATCCCAACTGCCAATCGAACTCTCTTTTTTTATGGATATTGACAACAAATGTAAAAATTCTTTTCTATAAATGCTAGTGGCTCCCAAACTCTTTAGGTGGCTAGTCTCTTGTTGTACATCAATAATGTCAAAATTATTTTCTATCAATCTATCAACCAAATGCCAAAGAGCAACTTTTGATGCATCTGTTTTGTGATGAAACATTGATTCACCAAAAAAGCATCCACCAATGGATAATCCATAAAGTCCACCAACTAATTTATCCATGTAGTATACTTCAACTGAGTGGGCAATTCCCATGCTATGCAATTGAAGGTAAGCATGTTTCATTTCATCGGTAATCCAAGTATCTCCAACCATATCATCCCTGCTAACAGTAGCACAACTGCTAATTACTTCACTAAATAATCTGTCGAATGATACTTTGAATATGCCACTATCCACAACTTTTTTAAGGGATTTATGTCTGCGAAAGTTAGTTGGGAAAAGTACCATCCGTGGGTTTGGTGACCACCATAATATTGGTTCTCCCTTATTATACCAAGGAAAAATTCCCTGGGAATATGCCTCTATTATTCGCAATGGGTTTAAATCACCACCAATTGCAACTAATCCATCTGGTCCGGCAAAGTTAGGATTTGGAAATATATGCTCAACTGGTAGTTTGTAGATTGGCATTAAAACTTCACTTTTTTAGTCTGTTATAATCAATTTATGTTTGGAAATATACCCCTTATGATTTATGTTTAAAGTATAATATCCTTTACTCAGTAAATCTTTGAAATAATTAATTTGGCCAATGTATGTTTTCGTACTAATTAATAATTGTCCCGATGAATTATATATTTTTATTTGGGCAGAATGATTCGAGTAACCATCACCAAGAATTGTGAAATTACCAATTGAAGGGTTAGGAGCAATTCTAGTTATTTGATTACTTGATTTATCAGGTTCGTTACTGACAACATCAAACCAAAAAGTATAAAAACCATTAGGTGCAGATAATGGATATGTTGTTTGGGTTGTTGACGAAATAGCTTCAATGTAATACCTAACTGTATCAGTTGGTTGGAGTTTTTCTATTTTCGCAAAGTGCTGTGGACACACCATGTGTATTTCTTTTTTGGTAAAAGAAGTATCGTCATTAATTTTATAGTATAACCACATATTTTCTACTTCATCACCTGAACCAACTAGACAATTGATTTTAAAGCTTGGGGAGTATTCTTGCAGGCCTGTTACTTTTTTGTGAAGTATTCGAAGGTAATTGTTTTGTGGAATTTCTTTTGTTATAGTGTGTAAGCCAATATTATTGGTTGTTAATAACCGCGCATCCACAGCATGTATGTAATATCCTGGCATCTGTTCCTCATAAACGGTTCGCGCTATGGAATCAAAATCAGGCAATCCAAATGACGGAATAATTATTAGGTCGTTGAAAATGATGGAGTTTGTATAAGACCTAATTTCTTCATCAATTGTAATTGGATACCTGCCGTTGGAATTTGGTGGAGAAGGAATCCTGATGATGTTAAATGAATAACCAAAATAGTTATTTATTGATGATAGCTGATCTGCAATTAATTCGAGATTGTTATAATCTGGTAAGGAGTCAGGAATTGAGGCTATGACAATGGTTTCAAAATCTAGTAATTTAATATAATTATCAATACTTTTCATACCGCCACCGCCACTATTAACTAGTGATGGAATAAAAAGAACTTCTCCGGAATTAAAGTAGGCATTAAGGTTGAAACGTATATCTGTTTCACTCATTGGAATATTGTCATCAATTATCTTGTCACCCACAAATAAATACCTAAGTCCATCGTATTGAGTGTTTGAACATTCAAATTGTAAACCATAATCAACGAAATCAATATTCCAATACTTGGCCAGTTGAATAGGTATGCTATCGTTTAATGGTTGATTGTAATTCGAAAAGCCCGGATTGCCAATATATTTAACCAATGAATCTGTAAAAACTCCATAACCAGTTATAGGCCCATATTGTCTCAAAAAATAATTATTTGTTATTCCTGGAATAAAGTAAAAGTTATTACTACTAACTCCCATATTTAATAAGAAAGCTCTGATCTGACTAGTGTCGGTTGTGGAAATGTAAGGATTATAGATGATATCAACATCGCCATGCTGAACTGCATATTTTGTAATTTCAGCGGTTATTGAATCGATGGATGGAGAATATGGCCAAACCACCAATAAACGATCACTTTTTTCATATTCGCCAGGAATAGTTATTGCTACTTGTGAAAACAATAGACTAACCATAAAAATTAAAGGAATAGTAATGCAGTACTTTATCATTTATTGGTATTTATTTGTTTGATTTTAATCTATTTAAACTTAGTATAATCTTTTCAACTATTATGTTAATTTCATCCACTGTTATCGTAAGAGGGGGTGCAATTCTGAAACTAGTATCGTTAAAAAGAAATTGGTCAACTATTAAACCATTTTCTTGAAAAATACTTATTAGATCACTAACTTTATAGGGTGATACGACCTCAACTCCTAGCATTAAACCAATGGACCTGATTTCTTTTATTAGGGGCTGATTTATAAGCATATCTACAATTGTTTTACCCATTTTATTAGCTCTGATATGTAGATTTTCATTGAGAATATGTTCCAACCCAGCCAAAGCAGCAACACAACTAACGGGATGGCCTCCAAATGTTGTAATATGACCAAGTGATGGGTTATGGGTTAGTTTTAACATATTATCTGATGAAGAAATAAACGCTCCAATTGGCATTCCTGAGCCCATGGCTTTAGCCAAACAAAGAATGTCGGGTATCACATCGAAGTTTTCAAAGGCAAATAAGCTGCCTGATCTTCCAAATCCCAACTGCACTTCATCAAAAATTAAAATTGTTCCGGTATCATCACATCTTTCTCTGATCGCTTTAAGCCATTCTTTCTTTGGTATTATTATACCGGCCTCAGTTTGAACCGGCTCCATAATTATACAGGCTGTATCTTTGGTTATTCTTTCAAGAGCATCATTTGAGTTAAAATCACAGAAGATAACATTAGGAAGTAATGGTCTATAGGCATTTTTCATTTCTTCATTTCCAAGTACACTAAGTGCTCCATGAGTACTGCCATGATAGGCATTATTGAATGAAATAATATCAGTTCTTCCGGTGATTCGTTTTGATAGTTTTATTGCTCCTTCAACAGCTTCACTGCCCGAATTAACAAAATACACCGAATTTAGGCTGGGTGGTAGGTTGGTTACAAGCTTTTGTGTTAATTGTACTTGAGGTGACTGAATGTATTTGCCATAAACCATAAGGTGCATATATTTGTCAAGCTGACCTATTATGGCCTCTTTAACCTTGGGGTGTAGATGACCTACATTGCTTACCGAAACGCCCGATACCAGATCAATGTATTCATTACCATCATCATCGTATATGTAAATGCCTTTTGCTTTAACAATTTCCAGTGGATTAGAAAGTACCGAAGGGGTTGCCAGATTATTTTGAAAAATTTGTCTATTTGTAAGATGCATACCAACACTATTAAGTGTCACCAAAAATACATAAATATAGATATTCGAATCCTTAATTACACTAAATGAACACTGGGGAGATTAAACTTGCATTATATCATTACAGACTTACAGGGTTTTAAAATGCATTAAAAGGAATAAAAGAAATTAAGAATGAGTTCAGGTTTTGCAAAGGGCTAGTTGAACATGAAAATTACTAATTGTCAATACTTATAAATTTTGAAATCATGTTTATCAGATCAACTGTTTTATAGGGTTTTGCTAGTATATCATTCATGCCAGCTTCAAAACAGTTTCGCTTATCGTTGCTCATGGTAAAAGTAGTAACTGCAATTATTGGAATGGGAGTTGTAATTCCAGAATTATTTTCATGTTCTCTGATTTTTTTTGTACATTCAATACCATTCATAATGGGCATCTGAATATCCATTAAAATAAGGTTGTAATCACCAGTTAAATAATAATCATACGCAATTTTCCCATTTTCAGCGGTATTATGATCTATTTTGTAACTGTTTAATACAGCGCAAGCCAATTTCCTGTTTAATAAATTGTCGTCAACTACAAGTATTTTTACTTTTGTTTTGCCTGCCTTGTTATCCATTCGCTTGAGTTTGAGTAAAAAATATACAATAGCTATGCCAAGAAACCAATATATTTAGTTAACAATTAATTAGTTAATGTCTGTTCTTAAACTTAGTACCTAACTTTCCAAACTTGGGAATATAAATTCCATATTTGGAGATTTGAAGAATATGAATTACAATCTCAACTTGATAAAAAAGCAGGACTTATATCTTATGGCTATTTGCAATGATTGTTACTAATAAATAATAACATCATTGATGAATTTTTCTTCTTCAAAACAAAACTCAATGGAAATTGCTTTGTGATAATTAAACTGAATTTCAGTAACTTGGATTTCATTAGGTATATCATCAATATAATCCTCTGCTTCTAGTGTAAATTCTAAGAGTTTATATTCAGCATTTATCTCTGCAGTGTCAAAAGGTATATCATCAATATAATCTTCTTCATCAAGATTATATAGAGAAGTTAAAGAGTTGTAAACCAATCCAATATTTGGTTTGGATGTAACCTTTATACGCAGACTGTTTACATCGCCAGAATTTGCAAAAGCGGTTGAGTATGAGAAAAGGATAAACAGTAGAACTATTGCACTAATCCATATTACTGATTCAAGAGTCCTGTTTGCAGAAAAAGTATCTTTATTATGTGTATCGGTTTTCATCACTGTTTAAATATCGTTAATAATTATTGGCAAAAATAAATTGATAAACAGCAGGAATAAATGGTTTTTAGGTGAGTGGGGGAGTTAATTCGGTGAGTGGGGGATTATTTAATTAATTCAATATTTTCGATGAAACAAATTATTGTGATATCGTATGTTTGGTGTTAATAATATGAAGCACCATTCAACTTGATGATTGTACAATAATAGCTGCATGTAAAAAGCAACAGCACATGTGTTGGGTATGATTGCTGCAAACATTGATTGGCATGGATATTATGGATTTTTGTTCCATGTTGACTGGTGAAATACCATATCACTTACCGGCAACAGTGTTAGTTTTATTATGGAATTCATAGGCTGGGTGCCTCATATGCTAGGCGGAATAATGTGGGTTTGTTTTAATATGCAAACTACCAGTGTTTGCTCACCAAGGTACCTATGTTTATACAAAATACACAAATAATTTCAAGGAGTAAAGCTGGTGATTCTGATCCTCATAAAGTTTTGTGGAATTTTCATTAAGTTGGTACATGCTGGATTATTGTTATTTCTTTATTAACTTTTCACTATAATGTTTTACTCCATCAAAAATTCTAACTAAATATATTCCTGGTGGATAGTTACTTAAGTCAATTATAACATTGCTTTTTAAATCTATTTTGTGTTTTTCCAATACTTGATCATGAAGACTTAATAACTCTATTCTTGCATCCTTATTTTTTTCTTTAAGTTTTATGGTGATAATATCCTGGGCAGGATTTGGGTACATAACAATTTGGTTGCTGATTTCATTCTCAAGTGCATTTGAAGGTTCCGTATTAATTTGATTTAAAGGGTGTGCAAAACCATAACCTACATTGGGATTCCAGTATCCATATGTCCAGGTACCTGAAGAGGGAGAAGTGTTTGCTCCAACATTACCACCATAAAAATCTTCAAGACCGCTATCATTATTTCTGTAGAATCTTATCTCAAAATGTAAATGTGGTCCGCCCATTGTGCCTGAATAAAGATTTTTGGAAACTAAATCACCTTTATTTACATATTGTCCATTCATTTCCAGGTTATCAACTGAATCAAGATCTAGGTCAATATGGGCATATATGGTTACCATTTTTCCAATGCTATTATCTATGCTATCATATACTTCAGTAGTAATTGTGAGATAGTGCCTGTATCTTGCAACATCTTTATTTACGCTAACAATACCATCATGGGCTGCGTACATATTTACTTTGGTTAAATTGCCAACAAAATAGTCAAATGCTGGATGATGGCTTCCTGTTCCTCCAGGTCCAATTCCATCTCCAAAACTTCTATTGATGGTGTTTGTTGGTATTTGTCCTGAAGAACCTTCCAATGGGTGCTGAAAAGGTATTTTTCGAGAAAAGTGTACAAACTTATTTAATTCTAACCTAAATTCACCTTCATATGGTGTATCGTAGTATTCGGGTGTTAGCATATCCTCGAACTGACCATCTTCATTGTTGGGATATTGAGCATAAACATTAATAACCAATACTACTATTCCAATTAAAAAAGTCGATTTTCTCATTATATTTTTCATATCAGTTAGTTTTTCATGTATTCTTTTATTCTGTTTTTTGATAAAACTATTAATATGGCTAGTTAATTCATATTCAGTTATATTATCTTTTTTTGTTTTTTAATTTACTATTTCTTATCGAGCTTTGGCATTAACTATTTACTAACAGTAGTGTTTTGGTTATTCAATACAACTAATTGGGTATTTAGTTTCATTCTTATTTCTAGTTTAATATTTGCATCTTTATCTGCTTTATCAAATTTGCAATTAAAGTCGATTAAATTCTCACCTGCATTAATACTAAAATTAGAAAGATCAATTTTGATTGTTTTTATTGCATCCCAGTTTGAATTATATAAGGTTACTTCATTACTGTCGGTATATTTAAGTATCTGACCTTCTTTAAGGGTCATGGGAATCTCAATTTTTTTATAACTATTAATTTCAATTGTAATTCCACTTACATCACAGTTATTGGCAGTTATTATGAAGTTTAGAACTTGATTTTCTCCTGGATTATCAAATGCAAAGGTTGAATACAATGGTTCGCCAGGTTGTCTATCCTTTTTCAAATGGGTAGTTATTTCAGAATATATTTCTTGCCAATGCCATTCATGATCATTGATTCTATCAATGGAGAATTCCTTTGTATTATCTCTCATCGCTTCTTTTTGCTTTTCGGTAAATGAGTTTGATATTCTCAATTTTTCCCAGTCGCCAATTAGCTTAAGTATTTTTTCTGAGTTGCCATTTTGATCTACTGTGGTTAGATCGGCCACAAGTGCATAACCTGCATCATAACCTGCCGATTTCGCTAGCATCCATTCCATATCCTCAACACTGGTTTCAGGAGTCATTTTAAACCAACCCAACATACCAGGCATGTAATTTCTTTTAAAATACGCCTGATTATTAAAGCGATATTCAACTTGACTTTCTCTAAAGCCGGCATACCATGGTTCACCCCAATTCATTCGACTATAGATATGCCAAAAAAAGTGTGTGGTTCGACTCGCATCAACGATCAGATGATCTTTTAATTCATCCGATAAGCTATTATACCAAACATAAGGCATTAACGATTCCCCATAGGTGCCCAAACCAGTAGAACGATTTCCTTCCAGGCCATCAAATGAAATCTGTCGCAGACCAGTTTGATTGTATAGATTAGCTAAGGTTACTGACATCTCTTTTGTTAAATCAGCATTTGTTAAAAATACTTTATAGGAATGATCAAGTAATTTGGATATTTCTTCACCTGATTTATGTTCTGATGCCACTGTTTCGTAAGCACCTCTTTGGCAATCCAATAATCTCCATGGAGGTTCTTCCGATACATTTCCATATCTAATTAGTTCTTCACCAATCAATACTGTTTTTAGATTGTTATTCTTCATTTGATTGAAATATTCAGGTGACAGTATACTAATTTCAGTTGCTTCAGCATTAACATTGCCAACAATAATAGAACTTCCAACCTTAGCAAGTCTGTTGTCGGGTATAGGTGTTACATAGGGGTCATTTGTTGTTATGAAATTCGATAAACAATGGGTGCCTATTTTAACTCCATGATCAGCAGCTTTTTCAACACACTTTTTTAAACCTTCAATACCATTTGGAAATTCATCGGTATCTAAATCGAAATGCCCCCAATTTTTAAAAGTTTTCCCATAATGATATAAGTATTTTAAACCAGCTTTTTTTGTTAATTCTATAGCTTCTTCTACATTATCCTCTTTAAAAGAGGTAATTAAGTATGCGGCTCCGGCATTGGGATTTGTTTTAACCCATTCGCCATCTATCATTGGATGAGGAAGACCTTCTGCGAGTTCAATTTCACCCAGAGTATTAAGCGTTTTTACTTCAGCACATCCAAATAGTGCAATTTTAGAACCCATTAATCCACCATCATCGTAGATCGGTGCAATTATTTTCTGATGACCAACATCCGAATAAATTCTTTCGATAGTTCTATTTCTGCAATAAGCTTGCAAACTACTTCCATTGGTTATGGGCATTGCAGCCTCAACTCTATATAACACGCTTCCATCTGATTTCGGGTGCATGTTGTTAGAATTATCTTCTTTAAAAATATCGAAAGCGGGCATACGATCACTTTCATTCCATGGGTAACCTCCTAGTGTTTTAATATTCAATGCTTGAATCCCTATGGCAAAATTTTCATCGCGAACAACACCAATGGTTTCACCAATTGTTTTTTGGATTGAAGTAGGGTAGGGTCCCCAGATAATTAATTCAACACTATCCTTTTTGGTTATTGATATTAATTCAAATGTTATGTGGGTTTCTTTTTCTTCTGTTTTAATAATAGCTACAATGTCGTTTTCAAAATTCAATAGTAATGTACTATCATTTGTTTTGGCAGATATTGGATACATTATTTGATTGTTAATTCGAACAGACAACAATGGTGCTAGTGAATCCTTTAAAATGTAGTCTTTTCCTGTTTTTAAATCAATCAAGTTTGCTAGTGAACCTTTATCATCGATTGTTACCTTAAATGACTTTGTTGTAAGGTTTTTAATTATTGCGTTAGTGTCTGGTAAACATGATCCTAATACTAGGATAAATACGAATAGAACAACTGATATTTGTTTCATTTGTGTGTTCCTTTTGTTTAAATAATTGGTAGTCTTATTAGGTTTATCAATTCAATAATTTTCTGATAAATATACAATATTGTGTAATAGGGTAATATGAAGATTTTAAATAATGATAACTTTTGGTAAGTTTTTAACGTACAGTATATTTGTAAATTTAGGTCCTATCTCTCTCTCATTAAATATCTTTCAAATATGAGCTTAAAAAGCTTTAACAGCATCTTACTTTCGATGTAGCTAGGAATAATATTGAATTGGATGTAGTAATAGGTGTAAAAGAAAAACCCTTGCAAGATATTGTCTTACAAGGGTTTGTTGATGTTTTTCGAGTAGTCCGTACGGGATTCGAACCCGTGTTACCAGGATGAAAACCTGGGGGCCTGACCTGACTAGCCGAACGGACCATTTTGTTTTTCGAGGTGCAAAAATAATAAATTATTTAATTGTGCAACTGTTTTAAGAAAAAAAATGATATTTATTTTTCTTATTTCTCATCGCTATCAGCCTGGAATTTATAGCCCAGCCTTTTACCTGTTTTAAAAGAGGCTGAATCAGCTGCACTTTTCATATCATTTACCGTAACAAACTTCACTATATCGTAATGCGGAGTTAATAAATCGAAATTAACGGTATATTTAACAGCCGTTTTGATAATAGCTTCTGCCGTTTTGATATCAAGTATATTTTTTCCAAAATTATTGTATATAAAACCCAATTCACGCTTACCCTCGATGAAATAATGATTCTCTTTGTTTATAAATATTCTGCCAATCAGATAACCTATATCATTAACCCTGTTGTACTTAAATGAGTCGGCAATAAAATTATAAATATTTATTATGCCACAGTATGATCTTGATGGATCATCCTTTACATATTGAGTTTTCATAACCTCATGATTTCTTGGAAACTCGAAAACATTTGTATGCATCATGAAAATAAGTACATCACCTCCAAACTTTATATCAACTTCAAATTCACTAACATTTTTTGCTTCAAGTGCTGTCGTTGAGTTTTTTTTATCCTTTTTGCTATAGCTATGATACTCTTTGGATAAGTCATGTATTACTTCTTTAATTGTATCAAACGCTATGTGGGTATTGTTATATACGGTATTTTTAAGTGTTGATTTTTCTGTAATTAGGTTGAATAAATCTTCGGTATCAGTTGAAATCTTCATAATTGATGGCTTTATTCAAAGGTAAATGAAAGTAAGAATACTTTCGACCTTAATTTATCAATACTTCCCGAATATAGGTTATCCTCAGGAATGACTAAATTTCTAAAACCATAACCCATTTTGGCTTCAACCCCAAATTTAAAATATGTGGTATAGAATTCCATTCCAGCCCCAGCTTCTAAGGAAAAATCGTTTCTATATAATTTAACAGTGGTATTTCCCGAATCTCCTTTTCCCTTTTTTTGCGATGCAAGATCCAGTGAATATTTAAAACCACCAAGTACATACATTCTAAAGTTATTTAACCTGCGTGATTTGTATCTAAACTCAAGTGGAATTTCAACGATGGTTGATGTGATGCTCTTTTCAATATCTACAAAAAGAGTATCGCCATTCCGATATCTAAGAATTTTATAGTTCAACATTCTCTCACCAAATGATAGGGCAGGAATTAGTCTCATGTCAGTATATTTGCCGAGACGTAAGTTGGCAAGAATACCAACAGAAAACCCAGGTGAAGGACTTGAAGTTACACTATATACAAACAAGGAATCACCAAATACATCTGGTGATTGATCTGTGTCCCACTTAATATTCTGAATTCCATTTACTGGTTGTATGGAGAAAAGCATGTGATTTATTCCAAGAATAAACCCAAAATGATATGGATCCTGGTCATAGGTCGGTAGATTCAAAACTTTTCTTCTCTGTGCTTCAGAGTTTAGGGTAATGAACATCATGGCCAATAATAAGGCGGAAAATAATAATGATTTTTTACTCAAGGTATTTTTTTTAAAGTAAACGAGTTAAATATCTAGTTAGTATTACAATATCCAATTTTATTTATTTGGAAGATTAAAACAAAACGGCGGCAAATTTAGTAAAATACTGAGATACATTGGCAAAAATGACTTTGAAACTATTTAGTTGCCGAGTACAAAGTAGCAATTCCCATTGTAAGCCTTTTTTGCTTTGGATTAGTAAACCCTGCTTTTTCCAACTCATCTAAAAATGCTTTACCTTCGGCAAAAGCTTGAACTGATTCGGGCAAATATGTATATGCAGCATTACTTCTGGAAATTAGTTTTCCTAGTGTTGGTAAAATAAACCTTGAATAGAAACCATATAGCTGTTTGAATGGAAATGAACTAGGTTTCGAAAATTCGAGTATGGCAACGGTTCCGTTTGGAGACAATACCCTCTGCATTTCTTGAAGGCCCTTTTGTAAAGTCTCAAAATTTCGTACTCCAAAAGCAACAGTTATGGCGTCGAAATAGTTGTTGTCAAATCGTAGGTTTTCAGCATCTCCTTCTTCCAGCGAGATTATGTTGTCCAGTTTTTTATTTTTAATCTTCGTTTTACCTATCTCAAGCATCTCAATTGCAATATCAACACCTATGATTGTACTAGGATTTAGTTTTGATAATTCGATTGCCAAATCACCTGTTCCGGTTGCAACATCAAGTATGCGATTTGGATTTTTCTTTGCCAGTAGCTTACGAACCCTTTTTCGCCATTGAATATCTATGCCTATTGATAAGAAATGATTTAAAAAATCATATTTATGAGCTATGTCATTAAACATCGATCTTACTTGCTCTTTTTCAGGCTTATGTGTGTTTGTTGAATGATTGCTCATTGTGGTAAATAAATAAAATAGTCCAAATAAATAGCTAACTAGGATCTGGCCAACAGACGGTTTACTTCATCCAGTAGCTTTGATTTTTTAACTGAAACAACACCAACTTCTTCGCATACTAGGCCTCCGGCAAGGTTTGAAATAGCAGCCATAACAGGTGGGTCAATGTTTAAAGCTATGCATAATGCAGCTACGCTTATTACGGTATCTCCAGCACCCGAAACATCAGTTATATTTCGCAGATGAGCAGGTATTAGCCTCGATTCATATCCTCCGTCAATTTTCCAACTTATAAAAACACCTTTTTCACTCAATGTATTTAATACCATATTTGCATCAAGTTTATCTTGCAAGCTAGCAACAGCCATTTCAATTTCAAAGTCATCGTTTACATCGAAATCAACATTTAGTCCCTCCTTTATTTCCTTAAGGTTTGGTTTAAATAAAGTAGCATTTTTATAACTTAAGAAATTCACTTTTTTCGGATCCACAACAACTGGTATATTCTTTGATTTGGAAAGAGCTATAACCAGCTCAATTAGATTTTCAGATATTACGCCTTTGTCATAATCTTGAAATACAATTACATTAATCTCCATTTTATTAATTAGAGACTCAATTCTTTCCAACAATTGATTGTTTTGATCTGAGGTTAATTGAGAAGTAGTTTCCTCATCAACACGTAATAATTGAGAGTTATTCCCTATTACTCTGAATTTAGTTGTTGTAATTCTATCGGCACATTGTATTATTCCCTCAGTTGGTAACTTCTCTTTATTAAGAAGTGAAATAAAATCATCTCCACGCTGATCATCACCAATAACCGAACATAATATGGGTGTTGCGCCAAGTGCTTTTAAATTTAGACCAACATTGGCTGCTCCACCTAACCTGTTTTCGCGTTTTTCAACTTCAACAATAGGCACAGGGGCTTCGGGAGAAACCCTGTTTACATTTCCCCATATATATGAATCAACCATTACATCACCAATAACCAAGGCGTTTAGTTTGCTAAATTCTGAGAATAGTTTTGAAATAGATTCAGTAGATATCATTTAAAAAATTATTTGGTTGGCAAAAATAACTATTTGTTGATGTTTATTATATTTTTACTGATAGTTTTTATATGTATAGCATTGATTAATATATGTTGCCTGTGTTTAGAGTATTATTTGTAATAATTTTATTTTTAGCTGATTATATTGTAGTTGCACAGTATTTGGATATTAATTCAGGTATGAATATCTCGAATATCGAGGGTGATGAAATATATGCAGAGTGGTCGCCTGATGGTAAGAAGTTATTATTTCAATCAACCAAAAATGATAAATCGGATATTTATATCTATCATATGGATAATGATACAACATTAGTATTTAATAATCCTTCAATAAATTTTCGAAATCCTATTTGGCATCCTAATGGTGAACAAATTGTATTTGATTCGGATTTGAATGGAATAGATTATTTATATACTCTTAACATTAAATCGCACAAATTTGAGCCATTATTTTCTCGTAAGATAAGTTGCAAAAACGCCACATTTTCAAGTTCATCCAGGCAAGTATATTTTATAGGTTTTAATGAAATAGACAATTGTTGGGATATTTATAGTTATGATTTTATTTATGATAACCTTAATCAACTTTCAAATAATAAAGTGGAAGAGAAAGATATTGATATTGATAATTCTGGTAAAACCTTGATTTTTTCCCAAGTTGATAGTTACTTGGATAAAAGTAATCTCGCTGTGATAAATTGGTATGGTGAAGCCATAAGTGGGTTAAAAAATATTACTGGAGAAACACCATCATGGGGGGCAAATGGCCTAAAGATTTTTTTCGTCTCGGATAGAGATTGTTCGAAGAATGAATTATTTAGTATTTGGAAAGATGGAAGTCATCTGGAAAAGATCACTAATTACGAAGTAGGAGTATGTTCTCCTGTGGTTTCGCCCGATGGAACAAAACTAGCAATGTCAATAAAAACAGAAAAAGGGTGGGATGTTTTTGTTTTTCCTTTTGAGGATTATTAAGACATATTCTAATGCTATTTTTCCAATTATTAAATACAATTTTTACCTAACCGATAACTATTCGCTATATAATCAACAATATTATTAAATTTGCTTTTCATTTAAAAATAATATAATGGCACAACAACAAGAATTTGATTTAAAGAAAATACTCCCAATAGGAATCGTAGTAGTGGCGGTTGTTTTTGTAATAATATTTTGGAGCAGAATGACAGTAAATATAGAAGCCGGACATGCCGGAGTTCTTTTTGAAACTTTTAGTGGTGGTGTTGATACTACTCGTACATATGGTGAGGGGTTCCATTTTCTAGCTCCCTGGAATGAGATGATAACATATGAAACACGTCAGCAAGAAATTGCTGAAGATATGAATGTACTTTCGTCGAATGGACTTGAAATTAAGGCCGATGTAAGTGCATGGTACCGCCCCGAATATGATAAGTTGGGGATGCTTCATGCCAACATTGGTAAAGATTATTTACGAAGGGTAGTGATTCCTGCTTTGAGATCTTCTGCTCGAAGTGTAATCGGTAGATATACTCCCGAACAAATATACTCTACCAAAAGAGATGCAATCCAAGATGAGATTTTTGAAGAAGCAAAACAAATTCTTGATGAAAAATATGTAGACTTATCTCAAATATTGATACGTTCGATAGTATTACCATCTACTATTAAATCAGCTATTGAGGGTAAATTAAAGCAAGAACAAGAATCGCTTGAGTATGAGTTTAAACTTCAGAAAGCTCAAAAAGAAGCACAGCGTCAGATTATTGATGCAGAAGGAAAGGCTGAGGCTAACCGCATTCTAAATGCAAGTTTAACAACTAATATCCTTCGTGAGAAGGGAATAAGCGCTACCATAAAACTGGCAGAATCCAACAACTCTAAAATTGTAGTTATTGGTAACAGTGACGGAGGTATGCCATTAATACTAGGTGATATAAAATAGTAAATCAAAAGTAAAATAGTACGCAATAAAAAACCCTAGCCAGATTCTGGTTAGGGTTTTTTATTGTCATATTTATAATCCAATCAGCTTTATTTAAGTAGCTTTAGTTCATCAAGACATGATTTTATTATATCAAAAGTTTTTTCAATGTCATGATCAAGACCAACTGAGAATCTAACTAAACCAGGAGATAGTCCCATTTCTGCTTGAATTTCAACTGGTACTTCGGATGATGTGCTTCTTCCTGAATTGGAGAAAAGAGTCTTAAAGTAGCCAAGACTCACAGCATGATACCCAACTCCTCTTTCTTGCATCATCTCCATAAATGGAGTAGCTCTTTCGGCAGTTTCCAAATCAATTGCAATAATACCGCTGTATCCAAAACCATCATTCATCATACTATTCATAAGTTCGTGTTGAGGATGGTCGGTCATTCCTGGGTAATTAAATTTAAGTCCAATTTCCTTAAATCTATTTGCTAGGTATAATGCATTTTTTCCATGTTGGGTCATGCGAATGTGCAATGTCCCAAGGTTTTTAAGTATTGATGATGACCGTAATGGATCAAGTACTGGGCCAAGTAACATTGCTGTTCCATCATTAACATTGCTTATGTCGTTTATAAACTCCTCAGATGCACAAATTGCTCCAGCAACACAATCGTTTTTACCATTTATAAACTTTGTCATACTATATACCACAATATCAGCACCTAGTTTAAAAGGGCTAAGTATCATTGGTGTAAAGGTATTGTCAATAAGCACCTTTATACCATGTTTATGTGCAATCTTTGAAATTGAAGGAATATCACTTACCTGTAACATTGGGTTGGTTACACTTTCGGTATATATGAGCTTAGTATTTGGTTTGATTGCATTTTTGATGCTCTCAAGATCCGAGATATTAACAAAAGTAACATCAATGTTGAATTTCTTTACATAGTTTTTCAAAAATGCAAATGTGCCACCGTAGGTTGTTACACTTGTGATTATATGATCACCAGCATTGCATAACTGTAAGATAGCAGTAGTAATAGCTGCCATTCCTGAAGCCGTAACCCAAGCCGATTCAGTACCTTCCATAGTCGCAAGTGCATCGGCCAAATACTTATTTGAAGGATTCCAGTGACGTGAATATAGGAAACATCCTTCTGCTTCACCTGCAAATGCATCAATCATTACATTCTCGTGCATAAATGTATATGTTGCTGAATCTGTGATAGATGGGTTTACACCTCCAAATTCACCAAATTGCTCCACTCGTTGTACGGCTGTTGCCGGATCATATTTTTTTGACATCTTTTTAAGTTTAGAATTCAAGTTGCAAAAATAATAAACAAACATTGTTTTAGTTTCAGAATGCTTCTAAATTACTTGCCTCAATTTTTAGGTTGGATATGGTATTTGTTAATTATTTGTTATTTTAATTTAAGAACAACGTCCTCAATAGTACCTTTGTTTAAATATCTGTGTTTTAGCGCGAAATAGTGCAAAAGTATTGTGTAAATTTATATGCAACCTTTTAAACTTTTCGGTGTCTCGAACATGTATTATATTCAGTGAGATGATAATCTTTTAAAAAGAACTTAAATGAAAAAAATTGTATTACTTGGATTCTTGAGTTTTATACTGTTGTTCAGTATTAAAAGCAATGCACAACAAGGACCCGTTAAGCCGGAAGCCTTTTCTGAACCTATATATTTCGATAGGGTAGGGCCCTTAATAGATTTTCCTGCCCTTACCCCAGAAGAACTAATTGAACTGGATGAAAAGGAGAAAAACAAAGTAAGGAATAAGGATCTGAAATTCAGACCATATACCAACTCAGAAAATGCACTTCCGGTGGGTCCGGATGCAGTTTGGCAAAAAGTTGGTGGTACCAAACGGAGTGTTTCCAATATTATGGAGAATTTTAATGGTTTAACAACCGGCTCATCTCCACCAGATTGTAATGGTTCAGCAGGACCTGAGCACTTCTTTCAAACAGTAAATGTAAAATATTCCATTTACGATAAAACTGGAAATCAGGTTGTAGCTCCTACAAATTTGAATACTCTATTTTCAGGAGTCCCCGGCTCAAATAATAATGATGGTGATCCAATTTTATTATATGATGACAATAGTGATAGATGGCTAGCTGCTGAATTTTCAGGTGCATGGACAAATCCTGATTACATGATGATTGCCATTTCTGTAACCAGTGATCCTACAGGCGATTGGTACAGATGGTCGTGGGTTATGAATGGTTTTCCGGATTATATGAAATTTGGTGTTTGGGAAGATGGATATTACATGGGAACTAATACCAGTAATGGTAGTGATATTTATGTATTTGAGCGTGAAGAAATGTTAATTGGTGGTACCAGTCCCCAAATGGTACAATTTAATAATAACTGGCGTCCCAATAGTGGATTTCATTGTGTATTACCTGCCGATTGTGATGGTGATTATGCACCTGCAGGAACTCCAGGATTATTTCTAACAATTAATGATGATGGTTGGGGTGGAAATGATGAGCTTTGGGTATTTGAATTGGATGTTGACTGGGATTCACCCGGAAATTCAACATGGAACAGAACTCAGCAAATTAGTGTTACTCCTTTTGATAGCAATTTTGGACCTGCCTGGGATAATATCCGACAACAAGGCACAGGTCAGAAACTTGATGCCATAAATCAGATTCTAATGTACAGGGTTCAATATCGTAATTTTGGTTCAGAACAACGTATAGTATGTAATCATACTGTTGATGTTGATGGTACCGACCATGCTGGAATCAGATGGTATGAGCTTGAGAAGAATGGTGATAACTGGGAAATAAGACAGGAAGGAACATATGCACCCGATGAGCACAGTAGATGGATGGGAAGCATTGCAATGAATGGAACTAAAGATATTGCTTTGGGATATTCTATTTCTAGTAGTACACTATATCCTGGTATTCGTTATTGTGGTCAATCGGCTCTTGAAAATGAAGCTGCTAGCGGAATAATGGATATTGAAGAAGGTGTTATTAAGGATGGAACCTCATCCCAAACTGGTACCAACCGTTGGGGTGACTATTCTAATATGTCAGTCGATCCAGAGGATGATGAAACTTTCTGGTATACAACACAATTTATGAATTCTAGCAGTTCGAAAGGAACTAAAGTTACTTCATTATTTTTTGAGGAATTATTACAAGCTGTATTCTCAGCTAGTTCCACAACAGTTTTTATAGGTAACACAGTTGATTTTACTGATTATTCGATGGGTGAACCAACTTCTTGGGATTGGACTTTCGAAGGTGGAGATCCAGCCACATCAACCGAACAAAATCCAACAGTAACATACAATACTCTGGGTACTTATGATGTAACTTTAACGGTTACCAGTTCACAAGGAACCAATACTCTTGAAAAATCTGATTATATATCAGTAGTCGACGAAATACTATCGCTTGATCCAACAACAATAACAGTTGGACAGGATGCTGGTAGTACTAGCACAACTTTGAGTTCCAATAGTGGATGGTCGGTAAGTGAAGATTGTGACTGGGTAACAGTATCACCTCCTTTTGGAAACGGAGGAGCAAATATTGTATTTAACTACCAAGAAAATACGGGTACGCAACGTGAATGTATAATTACAATTTCATCGGCCAATATGTCGGTTGATTTTACTTTAGTTCAAACTGGGATTGCCGAGATTCTTACACTTAACCCTATGACAGAAATTGTTGATTATAATGCATCATCAATTGATATAGAGTTGGGGTCGAATACCAATTGGGTAGTTACCGAAACATGCGATTGGTTGGTAGTTGCACCAGAAACAGGTGAAGGTAATTCAATGCTAAACATTGCATTTGATGAAAATGTTAGCCCTGATAGTCGCAATTGTATAATAAATGTTTCTACAGCTACACTATCTGTTGATTTTATCTTAACACAAACAGGTTTTCCTGCTTCCATTGTTACTGATATTACATCTGAAGTTGTAGCCTCAGATCCTTCGACACTTGATGTAGTTGTTACTTCAAATGTTGACTGGACCGTTGACGAACAATGCGATTGGATATCCGTAAGTCCTGAAACAGGTAATGGAACTACAATTGCAGCAGTATCCTTTGAGGAAAATGTAAGTTTTAGTGATAGTAGAACATGTATTATTAATTTCTCAGGTGGAGGTGTAGTTGCTCCTGTTGAGATAATTCAACTTGCTAAAGTTGCTGAATTGACGATAAATAAAAATGAAGAAGATGTAAGTTGGGAAGCTGGAGATATGGATGTGGAGGTTACCACAAATACCGACTGGACCGTAACTAAACCATGTGAATGGATAACAATAGATCCCAATTCAGGTTCATTATCAGGAAGTTTTGTTTTAAATTATTCTGAGAATTCTGAAACCAACGAAAGAAGTTGTACAGTTTCTGTTTCAGGAGGTGGTTTGGTTCAGGAATTAACTGTGAATCAAGCGGGTCATCCTGATGGAATTGACGAACTTGCTGCAAACCAAATTAGTTTGTTTCCGAATCCTGCATCAAAGTCATTCAATATTGTTTCCAAACAACCAATGGGTAATATCCAAATTATTGATGTTAGAGGTAGTATAATTGCAGAATATAATAATCCTGGCACTAAACTCTTAGTTACTACTACCGACTGGAAAAAAGGAACTTATTTTGTTAGAATTCAGTTGGATCAAACAATAATTGATGGAACTGTAGTAATTCAGTAATCTACTTAAACGCATAAAAAAGCTGTGGTATTAAATTATCACAGCTTTTTTTATGAATAATTTTCGAATATGAATGTTATTTGCACATGCATTTATTTATGATTCTATATTTAGAAAACCATAATTTGATAAATTAGCCTTTTTCTTTTAAAATATATTAATTGAAATTATCAAGAAATAATTACTTAGTCCTTTATCTGGTTTTGGGCCTCACGTTTGTGTTTGTGAATATACTTGGAACTAATTCATTTCGTGAAGTTTTTATTGATGGCGATGGAAGTGGACATTATGCATATTTACCATCCATTGTTCTATTTCAAACTGTTGATTTTGAGGATGCATTTGAATTCGAAAAAAGTCGAAGACCTGCGGATTATATGGGGCATTATTTTCATAAATATGGTAATATTTGGATTAACAAGTATACATCAGGTACCGCGTTGTTGGAGTTACCTTTTTTTCTATTGGCATTTTTAATAAGTATTATATTTGGATTAACACCAGATGGATATAACATAATCTTTCAGTATTGTATCGCTTCTTCAGCTCTATTTTGGGTAGGGTTGGGGCTAATATATTTAGTAAAGCTGCTAACCATATATCATATTGATAGAAAAACAAGTTGGCTAATGGCTGGCTTAACATTATTTGGCACAAACTTATTCTGTTATACCTTTATTGAGCCTTCATTTTCGCATGGGTATTCATTTTCAATGATTACAATATTTCTGTACTATGTACGAAAATTAACCACTAATTATACTCGGAAAAATATAATAATTGCTTCCTTAACGTTGGGTTTAATAGTTTTAATTCGCCCTGTTAATATTCTAATTGTTATTGCAATTCCCTTTATTGCTGGTTCTTGGAGTATATTTTTAGCTTCCATTAAGAATAAGTTAGCCAACTATGATTTTTTAATTGCAATAATTGTCTTTATGGTGGCTATTAGCCCTCAGTTTATAATAAACCATATGCAAACCGGGCATTTTATTATCTATGGATATGCCAATGAGGGGTTTTATTTTTCGAAACCACAATTCTTTAATTTTTTATTTAGCTACCAAAAGGGGTGGCTTATTTATACCCCGGTATTTATATTTATATTTCCATCACTTGTATTTCTTTATGGACGAGTTTCAAAATATCAGTTCTTTACGTTATTAATCTTCCTGATTTTATTGGTTTATATTTTCTCTTCGTGGTGGAACTGGTACTATGGCGACAGTTTTGGTATGAGGCCAATGATTGATTATTATGGTCTTTTAGTATTGCCTATATCATTATTTGTATCACAAATAAAGTCACATAAGTGGAAGCTAATTACTGCAATTGTTTTTATTTCCTTTACTATACTAAATATTGTGCAGTCGTACCAATACGCAGTCGGCATCATCCATCCCGACTCTATGACAAAAGAATCATATTGGCATGTTTTTTTGAAGACTGATAGAAATCTTAAGGGGGTTATAGCTGGTTCTGATGAAACCTATTATGGAAGATTGTCGGAAGAGCCATTTTTTAAAACATCAAATCAAATTGAAAAATCAGACCATGGATGGAAGAATTCAGTAGTTTATAATAACAATATTTGGTATTCAGATTCACTCTCCGTAGAACAAACTCCTGAACTTGTATATAGTCCGTCTTATTTATACAAGATTCCAGACACTTTGATTGGGTATCAAAATATCTATGTATATTTTAAGTCTATGTATTTTGAGAATTATGTAGATGCCGCCATTGATGCTGTTTTTGTTGTAGATATTTCCAATGATTTGGGAGACACGGTTTTTTACAAAACATTTAAACTGAAAAGACTACCCAATGAAGAAAACGAAGTTTGGAAAGCTGGTAGTATAGGGTTTAAACTACCTAAGATAACGCATGAGATGGTTAATGTTAAATTTTATATTTGGAATATCAATAAGCAAAGCTATTTGCTTGATGATTTGAGTCTGGAAATGTGGTTATATAGGTCCAATTAATTCAAGTGTCAAGAACTGCTTACAGCAGAAGGCCTTGATTTTCACTCTTATTTTAGTTATCTTTAGGCATTGATATTAACTAACTAAAGCTACTACTATGGAACTATTACACTACTTCGATTACCGATACAATAAACCTAAACCATCGGTTACCAAAAAACTTCCTTTTATTACTATCTCACGTCAAACCGGTTGTGATGCAATATCAATTACTAAACTCCTTATTAAGGAGTTTAAATCCCAAGGACATTATTGGAAATATATCGATAAGGAAATCCTAAATGAATCTGCTAAAAAACTAAAGGTTGACAAGTCTAAGATAACATATGTGTTCAATGCTGAGGAGAAAACACATGCAGATGAAATACTTTCAGCATTGTCAAACAGATACTATAAAAGTGATAAGAAGGTTAAGAAAGCTATTACAGATGTCGTACAACATATGGCTAACGAGGGCAACGTTGTGCTTGTTGGAAGAGGTGGAGCAGTTATAACATCTAATATGGAGTTAGGTGTACATATTCGATTGGTTGCACCCTTGAAATGGAGAATTAAGTCCTTGATGGTTAGAAGGAAAAGATCTCAAGATGAGATAAAATCATATATTGAGGATACCGACAAAAAGAGGAAAAAGATTGTCGAGGTATTTGGTGAAGTTAAATCGAAAGACATATTATATGACATTGTTGTTAACTGCGAGAAATTTTCAAAAAAACAAATAGTCGAAATTATAGTAAATGTAATTAATCAGCGAGTATCATTATTATCTTGAATGTTATTCGTCAGGAAATTTCAATGGTTTTGAAAATTCATTATTTGTTAAAAATTCATCATCTCGTAAGGTTCTGATAAAATTCAACAAGTCGGTTTTTTCATTGGGAGTAAGCTGAATTCCTCCATTAATTATGTGATGCATCAATGGATTGATATATGGAGATTGTTTCAAATCATGAGAGTAAAAATCGATAACTTCTTCCAGTGTACTATACCTGCCATCATGCATATATGGTCCCTGTAGTTCAATGTTTCTTAAGGAGGTCGCTTTATATGCCCCATGATCCATTGGGTCGTTTGAGATCGAGAATCGGTCCATTGGGTCAATAAAAATAGTATCTTTTCCATTGTTGTAATAAAGATGAGTGGTAAATAATGGATTTCCATATCCTCCATGACAATGAAAACAGTCGGCTCCTTCTTCAGTTGTAAAAAGGACGAATCCATTTAATTCCGATTGAGTAAGCTGTTCTTCTCCTCGCATATATTTATCGAATTTGGAATTAGATGATATCAAGGTCCTTATGAATTGTGCAATTGCCTTCTCAATAATCTGAAAAGTAATTTCTTTACTGCCAAATGCCTTCTCAAATAATAACGGATAGCCATCGATGGATTGAAAAAGCTCTTTAATTTGGGTTGTATCACCATCTAATTCATCTTTTGCCAATACTGCCAGCCTTACCATATCTTCCAAATTTCGCATATTTTCATTTGGATTATCCTTGTATAAAAAGCCACTCCAACCGTACCCTGTTTTGTTCCATACTAAATTTATCATAGGTAAAGTAACATGATGTGTGTGTAAACCAGATATTCCGAATGGGAAGCCTCCGGGGAATTTAGGATGATCAATTCCAGCTTCAAATGACTTTTCTTGTCGGTGGCAAGTGGCACAGCTCATTAATGAATCAGGATGTGTTCTTCCTGATAATCTGCCATCGTAAAATAAATAACGACCAAGTTCAATGCCTTCAACTGTTAAAGGATTATCAATTGGTATATTTAGTTCGGTTGGAAAACCAAAAGGAATATCAATTATGTAGGGTGTAGGGATGTGAGGTGTTGGGGTTGTTTTATCTTCACAACCTGTTAGTAATAATGCAATTACTAATATTGATATTGCGCGATAGACTTTCATTTAATTAATAGTATAGTTAAATACATCATTTCCGTTATCAACTGCCTGTTGCATGGCATCCTGCTTCTGCATTATATCGCCACCCCAATAATTGTGATCATATATATGAGGTGTACTAAACCAATTTTCAACATTCATAATCAGTTTAATATTTGTGGTTTCGGTATTTTTGATTATTATGGGTTCGTTCTCCAGATTAACCCCGAAATAGTTTTGAACAAAGCCTGAAATTGAGTCAGGAAAACTGTGGTAAATTTGTCCGATACCCAAGTGAAAGTTAAAGGGAGCTTGAAGTCCAATTTCATTAATCCATTTTCCATTTAATTTCATATAATGATATCCTCCACCTAAGTTTTCTGGCCAGAACATAAACGACTCAGGTGCATTTACAAACATCAATGATTGGTTTTTATCTTCATCAATACCAAACGTAAAAGAAATTGAATTGTACACACCTTCTGGTACTTCATCCCTATAAGTATGGGTTTTGGTTTCTTTAATATCTGTATCGATATAATGAATATCGCTCCAGCTATTTAACAATATACTAGATCCATTGGGTTTATGCAGAGTAACATCCGATATAAAATATTGGATT
This sequence comes from Bacteroidota bacterium, assembly GCA_016845105.1. GTDB lineage: Bacteria > Bacteroidota > Bacteroidia > Bacteroidales > F082. Next base: position 29,460 of record JAERTF010000115.1, read on the forward strand.
TCATTTACCAAGTAATTATTTCCTGCTTCATTTGTATATGCTAAGCTGTCGAAAATAAGCTCTGTACCGTTGTTATAATGAACAAATTCGATGCTTAGTTTTCCATTTTGAGCTTCTGGTTCAATGTTACCTTCACAGCATGAAGAAATCATAAAAATTACAGACAATATTATTAATACCGTAATTATTGAGTATCTCATTTTTAATTAAAAGTTTTAATGAACCAGTTGTAAGAGCTGTTGATATAAATATTTGGCTCCTAGTAAGGTATTGTTCCGCTTACAGTTAAATAAGACAATGTATCAGCTGTATTAGATGCTTGCTTATATATTGACCCATCAATTAATATCATTATTTTAAGGGATGAGTTTATATCCTTGTAATTACCTGATATATATACAATATCTCCCTTTTCGGCAATATAACTATGTGTCCAACTTTCCTGTGCGCTTTGCGACTCTACCTCTATTTTTACCAATTCATTGGTTTCGTCAAGATATTGCAAATTATATGCCGAAATAGCACCAGTTACTACATATTTAACTTTCTTTTTATTTATATCACTACATGATGACAGGATGAAGAAAAAGCATATTATTGAAACCAGTATTTTATTCATAGTTATAAGTATTATAGATTAATAATTAAAGTTGCATAGAATATTCTACCAGGTTCATAGAAGGGTGTTTTGCTTCCAACTATTCGTCTGTTAAGGTGTTCGTAATATGCAACATCAAAGATATTCTTAACTCCCATAACTACGTTTAATTGTTTGCTGTAACTATAAACTGCTTTAAAATTAAGTGTATTGAAGCCAGGTGATGCATTTTCATTATATGCCTCTGAAATCTTATTCTGTTTTGCAACGAGTCGTAAATTAATTTCTGTAAACAATTGCTTTTTTAAGAAACTGTAGTTGAACCAGATATTACCCTCTAGTGGTGAGATTTCAGGTAGTGGATCGTTTTTTATTTTTTCTTCATCAACAACATCTCCACTTTCGTATATATATTTAATTGCCGTTGGGTTAATACCCGCAGTATAAGCTGTACTTAATTTCACTTGCCAGAGGTTTTTATCAGGAGTGTTATATATTACTTCAAAACCAGTTAGATATACTTTATCGATATTAATGAAGTTTTTAACTCCCAAAACGCCCTTTGTTTGAGGCATAACTTGTGACGGTGGTAATATAACAGCAGAAATATAATCTGTTACATATGAAAAGAATACAGATGCATTGAAATAACCACTCCAGGAGCAATCATGAGTATATCCAAAATCTAGTTCATGATTGTTTTCTGGTAATAATTTGGGATTGCCTAAATAATCGTACGGATCGTATCCAACTGGTAACAAGGTAATAAACCGTTCGGTCATATCCGGACTTCTTGTTCCTTTACCAACTGATAAGTTAATTCTGCTTTTGGGGTTTATCTGCCATGTAATACCTGCACTAATACTAAAATTGAAATATTCACTATCCGTATCAGTATTTTCATAAACTATACTTCCATTTTTCTTTAGTCGTATCATTGGGTCAGATTTTGCAGAGTTTAGGTCGCCACGAAATGCAATTATCCAGTTTATTTTTTTAATGGATTGGTGAAACTCAGCATATACTCCCAAATTGTTAATAACTGCCTTATTCCATAAGTTTTCGGTAAGTACAGGAAGACCAGGTTGAAGAATTAAGTGTTTGTATCTATTACCATCCTTGTTTATTTGTTCGAATGATGATCCAACTTCAAAATTACCATTAAATGCATCCATATTTAATGCTAACCTACCTCCTGTATTTGTTGCATGTATCTTAGAAATGGCAACAACGGTATCCGAAAATGGACGGGATTTATTATCCATTTCATGGTTTACATTTGAATGGTATGCCATTAGTTTTAAATAGTTTATTGAATTTTTAAATTTTGAAACTAAATAGCTGAATTTATATACTTCAGTGTCATCTTTACGCTCATCCATAGGTAGGGTAGGGAAGTCAACATTACGACCCCACGATCTTTCAAAGTTTAGTGTAATGGTATGGCCAATAATGGGTTTATATCCAATTCCGGCATTAACATTGTAGTTGTTTGAAGCAGCATTAATTATATCACCATTTCCTGCTGTGTAGTTACCATATTTATTCCAGTTTGTTGAAAGAACATATGAAATAATGCTGTTACCACCATTTAACCTAAGTCCGGTTCTTTGTCCCACATGATTTGTTTGACCACCAAGTATCATAGAAATGCTGTTATCATACTCATTATAGAAAACTGGTTTATGCGTTTCAAGCATTATTAATCCTCCAAAGCTGGGACCATATTTTAATGCAAATGGGCCTTTGTAAATTGAAATATCGCTTAAATCATTAATATTCACATGCGATGCTGTGGGATCCATTCTATTGGGGCATCCTCCTTCTATGCGTGTACCATCATTTAGAAGAACTGATACCTGACTATACTTGAATCCTCGTACAACCGGGTCAATGCCCGTTGCTCCTTTTCTAATTCCTCCAATATTTGGTTGCTTTGATAGTACAGCGCCAATATCTGTTAGGTTTGTTTCATCAAGTTGTTTTAGCCCAATTTTAGTTACAATGGTTGGAGTGTTGGAAATCTTACTATCCAATATTTCGACCTCAGAAAGATTTAGTGTTGATTCAGCTAGCTTAATCTCAATTGGATGACTTGTGTTATAATTTTTTAGATAAATAGTACTAGTAACAAAACCTATGTGTGTTACTATTAATTCGGCTGTTGAAATATCAACAACTAATATTTCAAATTCTCCGCGTTTGTCAGACACCGATGAGATTTTTGAATTATTAAAACTGATTATAGCATTTGCTATTGGTTTTCCGTTTACCTTGTTTTTGATAATACCAGTAATTTCAATGCTTTGACTGATAAGTAATTGACTTGCTATTAGAAAAACTGATAGTATTATAATTCTTATTTCTTGCATTATTTGAGTTTTAGTATCAAAGTTATAAATAAAAACTTAACAAATAATTAACATTCTTATTTTGTTTCTGTCTAAATAAAAGCATTTTTTTAACATAGTTTGCGGCCTAGAATTGTTAATTTTGGCATTCTAAAATTTTGAGACACATGAAGTTTAAAATAGGAGATAAAGTAAAATTTATCGATGAGATGGGAGGTGGTGTTGTTACTGGTGTTGTTGATTCTAAATTGGTGAAAGTAAAATCGGATGATGGGTTTGAAATGCCTGTATTAACAAAGGATTTAATACTTGATTTTAGATCAAAACCAGTTGAGGAAAACATTAGGCCAAATTATGTACAGGTACCATCAAAACCTGAGCCAGAAGAACCTGAATTTATTTCGGAAATAAATCCTTGGGGTAACGTGCAGGAGGAAAAAGGTGTTTATTTTGCTTTCGAACCCCACGAACAACAATGGTTATTAACCGGAGATTTGGATGTAGTGCTCATTAACAATACTTCATATGAATTGTTGTACAGCTTGTTCTTAAAAAGAGATGGCGAAATCGAAGGTGTTGATTTTAGCTCTGTCCCTCCAAATTCAAAGATTGTTATTGAAACCATAGGGCGCGAGGAAATTGATAATTGGTCATCGGGATATTTGCAAGTCCTATTCCATACTGATTCACCCAAAAATGTTTATCTACCAGTTCATTCAATTATTGATATAAAAATAAATAGATTTTTTAAGGAAGGCAGTTATCGTTCCAATACCATTTTAAATGGTCGAGCAATTATTGTTACAATCATTACTCAAAATGCATTAACTAAGGTGTCCGATAATGATTCTGATCGAAAAGACGATCCAAATATTTCGATAAAAAAAACTAAAACAATACGTGAAAAGCAGTATATTGATAAGTACAGGAGTTCTCAAGGTGAGGCTATTGTGGATTTGCATATTGGTGAGTTGGTTGAAAATATTCTTGGTTTATCAAGTTTAGACATGATTAAGATTCAAATAGATACTTTTAAAAAGGCTTTGGATAATGCAATTGCCAATGATTATCAGAAGGTTACATTTATTCATGGTGTTGGAAATGGAGTCCTAAAGTCAACAATTATTAAGGAGTTGGAAGAATACGAGGGGTTGGAAAATACTATGGCTTCAATAGCTAAATTTGGTGTAGGTGCTATTGATATAAGTATTGAGACTAAGGCATAATAATAAATTTATATACTTTTTTGTAAAAAAAATACATATCGATGAAAAAAATTAAACATATATTTTTCTCAATGCAAACCATGGGAACATTGATTTTATTGTTCGCTTTTGCCATAGGGACAGCTACTTTTATTGAAAATGACTTTGGAGCAGTCTCTGCAAAAGCAGTAGTATACAATGCTACATGGTTTAACATCTTATTATTGCTTCTTTCAGTAAATCTGGCTGGACGCATTATAATTGATAAAATGTATATCCCCAAAAAATTTACAATTTTCCTATTTCATTTTTCATTTCTTGTAATTATAATTGGCGCTGGGATAACTCGTTTTATAAGCTATGAGGGGGTTATGCACATTCGCGAGGGTGGAACGTCAAATTCTATCATGTCGGATAAAACTTTTGTTGAGATTGAAGCAAATGATGGTAGCACCAGTAGTTCATCATTAAAAAGTGTACTAATGTCAGTTCTAACACCGGGAGCTTATGATGAGTCGTTGAAGATAAACGGTAAAAAGTTTAAGTTTAGTAGTGTTAATTATGTTCCTGTTGGTACAATTGGATTTGAGAATTTTGCTGCTGGTGGAAATATGAAGGATGCATTGGTAATTGATATTACAAGTGGTGGCAATACTAAACAGGTTGTTCTTAGAGGAGGTAAAGGTTATACCGGAGATTATAACAATTTCGAGTTTAATGGGGTTAATTTTAGTATGGCGTATGGTGCCAAAGAAATTCTACTCCCATTCACTCTTAAACTGATAGATTTCCAGCTTGAAAGATATCCGGGATCAAATAGCCCATCATCGTATGCTAGCGAAGTAGTACTAATCGATGATCGTAATGATGAATCATTTGATTATAGAATTTATATGAATAATGTTCTTAACTATGGTGGTTTCAGATTCTTCCAGTCTTCTTATGATAAGGATGAGCGAGGTACTATCCTTTCAGTTGCGCATGATTCATGGGGCGCCTTTTTTACTTATTTGGGATATTTTTTAATGAGTCTTGGCATGTTTTTGTCAATCTTCAATAAAAATACACGTTTTGCTTTGTTGGGACGATTATTAAAGTCAACTTCTGGAAAAAGTAAAACACTAAAAATTATTACAACAGTAATTGCCCTTTCATTTGCAACAGGAGCAATGGCTCAAAGTAAACACATAAAGGTGGCAGATTTACCTCTTATATCCAAAGATCAAGCTGAAAAGTTTGGGAGTTTAGTTGCTCAATCCCATGATGGTAGGTTTAAACCTGTTAATACATTATCGGGTGAAATGTTAAGGAAAATATCACGTAAAAGTAAACTTGATGGTCTAAATGCCGATCAAGTTATGTTAGGTATGATGTCTGACCCTGTTAGTTGGCAACAAGTTCAGATGATTAAAGTAACTCACCCTGAAGTAAGAAAATTGATTGGTATCGAAGGGAAGTATGCATCTTATCTTGATTTTATTAACATGAGTGAAGGTACTTATAAATTAAGTAAATATGTCACAGAGGCCTATGAAAAAAAACCTGCATTACGAGGTAAGTTTGATAATGATGTACTTAAAGTAGATGAGAGATTGAATATTTGTTACATGGTGTTTAAAGGTGATTTACTACGAATCTTACCCGATCCAACTGATCCTAATCATCCCTGGTATTCTCCTGTTTCTAAGATTGTTAATGTGCCATCGGAGGATTCTATGTTTCTTACTTCAATAGTTCCTTCATATTTGGATGCTTTGGCGGTAGGTGATAATAAATTGGCCTTGCAATTGGTAGATGGTATTTCTGACTTTCAAAATAAATATGGAGCCTCCATATTGCCTTCCAAGTCAAAAATCAAGTATGAAATTCTGTATAATAAATTGCTGATATTTGATAACCTTAGTAAGATATATGGTTTGTTGGGCATTATTATGATAATTCTTCTTTTTGTGGAGATGTTTAGATCTTCAAAGGGGTTGAGATTTGTTATCAACTTTTTCATTGGCTTGGTTGTGGTAGGATTTATCTTTCAAACACTAGGTCTTGCAATGCGATGGTATATAAGTGGTCATGCTCCATGGAGCGATGGTTACGAATCAATGATTTATATTGCCTGGGTTACATTACTTGCAGGCTTATTGTTTTCTTCTCGTTCTAAAATGACAATAGCTGCAACTACATTTTTGTCATCAATTATACTAATGGTAGCTCATTTAAGCTGGATGGACCCAGAAGTAACTAACTTAGTGCCAGTGCTTAAGTCGTACTGGCTAACAATACATGTTTCTGTTATTACTGCAAGTTATGGTTTCTTGGCACTTAGTACCCTTCTTGGTTTTATGAACCTACTTATGATGATATTAAAGAACAATAAAAATGCTGTTAAGATGGATCTGAAAATTGGTGAATTAACAGCCATAAGCGAAAGGTCAATAGTGATTGGATTATACCTACTTACGATTGGAACATTCCTTGGTGGTGTATGGGCAAATGAGAGTTGGGGGCGATATTGGGGATGGGACCCCAAAGAAACATGGGCCCTTGTAAGTATATTAGTTTATTCGTTTATTGCTCACATGCATTATATGCCTGGGCTTAAAAGCAAATTTTCATTTAATTTTGCGGCTTTGATTTCGTATGGTGTTATTCTTATGACTTATTTTGGTGTAAACTATTATTTATCAGGGCTGCATTCATATGCAAAAGGTGATCCTGTTCCTGTTCCAAATTTTGTTTATTATTCAATAGCAATAGTTGTAATAATCTCCATATGGGCGTATATTAGAGATAATAAGTTCATTGCCAAGTCCCAAGCTAGAGTGTAGCAGATACTATTTTTTAAACTAAATTCCATCATATTCAATTGTGGATTCTTTAAATATTGGAATTTATCTTTGGTATTCTAAACTAGTGTTGGATAGGTAATTGTATTTCTTTATTAGAAAAGAATATTTTGATATTCACTAAACCGTTATTAATTTCTTTTTAAATCTGACCTCGTTCAATCATACGAACGATGTTCTCTATTTGCTTGTCATCTCCATTTGGATCATATTTCGTTTTGAGATTATAGCCCCAGATACGAGCAAATGCCTGATAAAAAAAAGCTGTGAAATTGCCTCGTAAATCTTGAACTAAATCAAAGGAAGAATCACCAGTCTCCCGATCGATTAGTTTTATTAGGATTTTACCCTGGGAAAAAGTCAACTTTTTTAGATCACCACCATACTTTTTATTAATTTCTTTTTCAGCGATTTTCATTATTTTCCTTCGTTCACGTTCGGTTTTGGCAGCAACAAGTAATTTATCGTATTTTCGTAATTGAATACCAGCCAAACGAGCCCATGGATAAACCTTTTTAACATTTTTTATTAGCCTTGTTAGTTTCCTTTTTGCCTTACGGGTATGAGGGATGCCAAAAGAATATACTTCAACTTGTTTTAAACCAATAATAGGAATTGTATCACCATCAATAACTATTGCTTTTACCGTTATTGGTTTCACTTTCTGCGAAAAGCTTAATGTAAAACACCCAGTAACAAAAAAAAGTATGAGGACAAAATGTTTCATTTGAGATGCAAATTACAAACATTATGCCTTAATGAACAAATAAATGGAAATAAGAAATAATAGTGAGTGATAATTGCAATTAAGTTTTATACGGCAGCTCTAAGTTTTGCAATACTTGCTTTACCAAATTTACTTTCTGCGTATTCTTTGGTAACATGAAGCTTTTTGGTCCGTTTTTTTGATGGTAACTCAAACATTGCGTCAACTAATATAGTTTCTATTATTGATCGCAATCCTCGTGCTCCTAATTTAAATTCAATGGATTTATCCACCACAAAGTCCAAAGCTTCGTCTTCAAAATGGAGATCAATGTCGTCCATGCCAAATAGTTTTACAAACTGTTTGGTTAAAGCATTTTTTGGTTCTGTGAGTATTCTCTTTAAAGCTGATTTATCCAAAGGTTCGAGGTAAGATAGTACTGGCAGACGTCCTACAATTTCCGGAATTAATCCAAATTTTTTCAGATCACTTGGAGCTATATATTGTAATAGATGTTTGCGATCAATGCTTTCATCATTAACCCCTGAAAATGAATAACCTACCACATTTGTTCTTAATCTTGAGGCTATAATCCTGTCGATACCATTAAATGCACCGCCTGCAACAAAAAGTATATTTTTAGTATTAACACTTATCATTTTCTGTTCAGGATGTTTTCTACCACCTTGGGGAGCAACATTAACAGGGGTTCCCTCCAGTAATTTAAGTAATGCTTGTTGAACACCTTCACCACTTACATCTCTAGTTATTGAAGGGTTATCGCTTTTTCTGGCAATTTTATCTATTTCATCTATAAAAATAATCCCTTTTTCAGCTGCAGCAACATTATAATCAGCAGCTTGCAATAATCGTGTAAGTATGCTTTCCACGTCTTCGCCAACATAACCAGCTTCGGTAAGTACCGTTGCATCCGCAATTGCAAATGGAACATGTAACATCCGTGAAATAGTTTGAGCTAATAATGTTTTACCGGTTCCTGTTTCGCCAACGAGGATAATATTCGATTTTTCAATTTCCACATCGTTCTCATCATTTGCTTGCCCTATTCTCTTGTAATGATTGTATACAGCAACGGAAAGAACTTTTTTTGCATCTTCCTGACCAATAATATATTTATCCAAAAATGCTTTAATCTCAATGGGCTTAAGTAGTGTTGTTTGATCCTTGGGGATATCAAAAGGTTGAGATACTTCTTCCTTAAGTATCAAATTAGCTTGCTCAATACAAAAGTTACAAATTTGCGAGTCTATACCTGAAACAAGTATCGAAGTTTCAGGTTCTGGTCTACCACAAAAGGAGCAGTGTCCCTTTTCTTTTTTTTTAGCCATTGGATATTAAGTTTTGAGTGTAGCTTAGTTGATAGATTTTAAATAATCATCATAAAAACTAACGGCCTAACTAAGGAAACTATTTTTTCTTTTTCACAAGAATTTCATCAATCATTCCATAATCAAGAGCTTCTTTTGCAGTCATCCAATAATCCCTATCAGAATCCTTCCAGATTTTCTTATATGTTTGTTTTGAATGAACTGCTAAAATCTCATAAAGCTCTTTTTTGAGTTTTTGAATCTCCCTGGCAGTAATCTCAATATCAGAAGCTTGGCCCTGTGCGCCACCCATTGGTTGGTGTATAAGAATTCGTGAGTGTGTAAGTGCTGTTCTTTTGCCACTGGTACCCGCACAAAGTATAACAGCTGCCATTGATGCAGCCATCCCGGTACAGATAGTTGCAACATCAGGATTAATGTATTGCATGGTATCATAAATACCTAGACCTGCATATACTGATCCTCCTGGCGAATTCAAATATATTTGAATATCACGATTTGCATCATTCGACTCTAAGAATAGCAATTGTGCCTGGATAATATTTGCAACATAATCATCGATTGGCACACCAAGAAAAATTATTCTATCCATCATTAATCTTGAAAATACATCCATCTGTGCGATGTTTAATTGACGCTCTTCAATAATTGTTGGTGAAATGTAATTGCCATAGGCAGAATTATACTTATCCAAAGAAACACTACTTATTCCTCTGTGCTTTACTGCATAATTTCTAAATTCTTTGCTACTATCCATATTAACCTCCTAGTCTATTTTTTGTGCAATTTCGATAAATTTCTCGGTTGTTACGCTTTTCTTCTTGGCAGTTATAGTTTCCCTGAACAGTTTAATCAGTTTCTCATCCTGAATATCGTTTTGAATCTTACGTTTCTCTTCCTCATTACTTAGAACCTGATCAATTATACCATCAATTTGTGGTGTCATTTCTGAACTGGCTCCTCCCATAGTTTGGAAATATGCAGCAACTTTTCCTCTAACTTCTTCTTCAGTAACCTGCATAGCCTCACGATGTTCTTTTAATAGCTCCGCTTCAAGCAATTGCCATCTAAAAGTACGAGCATAACTATCATATTGTTCGTCAATTTGCTCCTTTGTTATTTTTCCTTCGTTACTTTCAAATAACCAGCGTTTCAAAAAGTCATCGGGTAGGTTAATATCAGCAATTTTAATTAGTTCTTTGATGGTATCACCTAAAAATTGACGATCAGTATCTCGTTGGTAATGATTTTGTAAGTCAACAGTAAGATCTTTTCTAAACTCTTCTTCGGTTTTTATTTCCTTTGATGGGAAAACTTTTTTGTAAAGTTCTTCACCAAGTTCTGCGATATGAGTTCTAACAACTTTTGCAATTTCAAGTTTATAATCAGCGTTTAGCTTTTCATCTCCGGCCTCATGGCGATTAAGTAATGAAGCTACTTTAGATTCATCTTTAATTGCTTTCATTAAATTGATAATTATAGAATCACCAACTTTTTTCCCAACAAGTTTTTTCTGAATTGTTTTTAGTTTAACATCTTCATATTTCAGAAAACCATCATTTTCAACGCCACCTTCTACAACATTTCCGTCCGAATCAACTTCGATAAATTTTCCCTGTAGTGCGTCACCTTCTTCGCTTACTTCCGGATTCTCATCTTCACCGAATCTGGTTTTAACATCTTCAATTGCTTTATCGAGTTCTTTATCACTTATTTTGATGGAGTAACTTGGAACTTTGATGTCTTTGGAAAGTTTAACATCTACTTCAGGTGCAATTCCGATGTCAAAAAAGAAATCAAATTCTTTTTGTTTTGCAAAATCGATGTTGGTAGTTTTTTCGGTATTTGGGATAGGGTTTCCTATCACATTTATCTTATTATCGACGATGTATTTCTGTAGTGCTTCCGACAAAGTTTTATTAACTTCTTCAATCATAACTGCATTGCCATACATCTTTTTTATCATTCCCAAAGGAACCATTCCTGGTCTAAAACCAGGCATATTGGCTTTTTTTCTATAATCTGATAACTGTTTGTTTACAGCATCAATGTAGTCACTTTCTTGAAGATTAATCTGAATAATAGCGGTATGTTCGCCATTGGATTCTTGTGAGATATTCATTAAGTTTATTTGTTTGGTTCAAAAAACTACCGCATGAAGCAGTACTTAGGTTGAAAAATATAAAGTTATATTGTTAACTATTCGATAATTTGAGGTTCAATTTAATAGTATAGTATCGGTTGTTTATCAGAAAAACAGGAGTTATGCATCATTGTAGGCATACAACCCATTAGTGCAAACAAAAACTATATAATATAAAATTTAAGAACTCTGTAAAATATGTGCGGATGAAGGGACTCGAACCCCCACGCCTCGCGGCACTAGATCCTAAGTCTAGCGCGTCTACCAATTTCGCCACATCCGCAATGAACTATCCCTTAAATTCGGGCTGCAAATATACTATTTTTTTAATTTCTTATAATGTTTTTGTGATTTTTTAGAAGTTAATTCTGAAATACTTATGAATATGGTGTAAGGTGAATAATATCAGATATATATGATGACTTGCCTATGCAATATCTTGTGGCTATATATTCAACTAGGATTGATCAACCAATTATATGCCCACTATTTTATTGGTCTTGTCAATGATCTTATAGTATAGTTTTTCTACTTTAGAAATAACTTCGGATTTAAAAACGCTCTTATATGTATATGACCACCCACCTGATATGCACTTATATGTATTTAACCATAACCAAGCAATTGTGGCCGATACCGGCATTGAAATAAGGTATATGAGTGTAGTATTCCAATCGGAAAAGATTAACTGAACTAGTAATGATTGCAGTAAATAAAATATGGGAAATGCAAGTAATGATATAACAAACTTAAAGGTGCTACGAAATTGTTCATCATTCATTTTGTTTGATAGCCATATTGGAATTTGGTATGGAAATATATTATTTATAAGACCAAATATGAAAATCGGTGATAATATCAATAATGCAAATGATCTAAAAAGTAATTTAATGAAACAATTACCTTTTGTGTCAATTAACTCATCGGTAAGTCCTAAACTATTTTTTAGTTTGGTATAAGT
>JAERTF010000116.1 GCA_016845105.1 Bacteroidota bacterium
ATACTATTTGGTTGAAAATATTGGATATGCAATTTTGGTTATATCTTTAGCTTGGATGTTTCTTAGTAATGTATTAATAGACATGGAAAAGGAATCAGATCAACTTGTTATTAACAAGAAACTTGAAATGATTTGGGAATATCTACTTGCTGAAGATGATCGAGATTATATGAGGAAAAGAATAAAAGAGAATCCGGATAATTACTTTTTGTCAAATGATAAATACAAGCAGCAAGTTGAAAAAACAATTCAGTGGACTGAATTGCAGAACTTTGGAAAAGAATTAAAAGATCAAGCTAAATTATCCGACAGTATTCGATATATTCTTATGGCTCTTTCAACAATACTTATTGGTGTTGGTAGGTTTGGAGATGTATCAAGAAATATCAATGAGATAAAGAATGAATGATGTTTCCAAAGTAGGCAGATATTTCTAATCAAGTTCTTTCGAATAGGACTACCTCAAAAAGTGTGTAAGTTAAAAAAGATAGTAAACCTCTACAAAACAATCAGCCTGTCACGTAGTCTAACTCTTCCATTATCAATTTCGATTATATAAAGTCCAGATATTAAATTTGATATATCTATTGTTTTGGTGATTTTATGATTAGAAATTACTTTTTGCCCAAATTGGTTATAAATATTAACACTTCCAGTGATCGCATTATTATTCACAGATATACGAAGTTCGTCGTTAGCTGGATTTGGATAAATTGTATAATAATTACTAAACAACAACTCGGGATCATCTACTAACTGACATGCCAAAATTACAGCATCTTCACTATTGCAGTTTGCCGAATTATCGGATATGTTCACAATTGCTCCGGGAGTGGCAATATAATCGCAGATGCTTTGAACTTCACAAGTTGCTAAATAATTATTATCATTAATCTCAATCGCATCAATTGTTGATGGTTCGATATTATCGAGTCCTTCTAATGTTGTTAAATAAGAGTTGCCTTCAATAATCAATATCCCCTCCAAAGTGGTTAATACTGATAATGCTTCTATGCTTGCTAAATCACTATTTAACCTAATCTCAAGGTCTCCCCCAATTGTGGTTACATTATTTAAACCATCAAGGCTCTCTAAACCTTTGTTTTGCAGAATCCATAACTTACCTCCTATTGTTGTTAACGATTGTAATTCAAATAAGTCCACAAAAAGATGATTTTGAAGAATAGATAAACTACCACCTACTGATGCTAGTTGTTCCAACCCTACAAGATTAGGTAATACTGAGTTATTTGAAATCCTAAAATCCACTCCAACAGTTGTTAATCCACTAATTCCATCTAAGGTTTCCAATGAATGATTTTTATTGATAGATAAGTCTTCAACAATAGTTGTTAATCCTTCAAGGCCCTCGAGTGTTGTCAATTTATTGTTTTCTCTTATGGTTAATGAGCCACCAAGATTGGTTAATGAGTTTAACCCTTCAAAATTCTCAAGTGAAGTTTCCCAAATAGCTAAATTGCCATCTACTTGTGTTAAGGAGCTTAAAGCCTCTATGCTAACCAGCGAAGTGTCATCGATAATATTAACAAACCCACCTACATATGTTAGATTATCAAGGCCTGATAAGTTTGTAAGCAACTCACATGATGTTATAATAAGATGCTCACCAATAGAAGTTATATTACTTAAACTGCTAAGATCTGTAATATCATCACCATTTATTGTTACAAACCCTTCGATTTGGGTACAATTTGGGTAATTTGTTTGGAAATTATCAAGTTCTTCCTGTGAATCGACAAATAGTCCATTTGGTAGACATCCTTGCGAATAGGTAGCAAATTGCAAGCCAAAGCATACAATCAGAAGTAAAGTAATTTTTTTCATAATAAATTGGTTATTGTTTGTATTTCATTTTACTGTTCAAATATAAATAATTATTATACGTCTTATACAAACATTAAATGTAAGTTTAACACATAACTGGCGTAAGTGTGTGGTCCAAGTCTCGCCTTCGTGCGATGCCATTCTGGAAGACTTGAACCAGAGAAGGATGCACTGGCATCACGTTACTATATTTTATTTACCTTATCAATTCTATATCAACCAGCCCTTTAAGTCCTGCATAATCCATGGCACTACTCCAATTGTAACATTCCTTTTCATTTGAAAATCCATGTTCTACAGGATTATTGTGTATGTATTCTAGCTTCTGTTCAATAATCTTATTATTATCTAACTCTATTGGGTGGTTACCATGTTGCCAAAATTGATATTTTGTGTTTTGAGAATTCATAAATCCAGCATCTTCAAATACATAAAGCATCCATTCCTTTCGGCTCTCAATTGGACTTTTTATTATTTCTTCAAGCAGCTTAACCGAAGTAAACTTTTTCATGTCTCTCATAATATCTTCTAATTTATTATTTTCTCTTCTGGAAACTATCATGTGGACATGATTTGTCATTAAAACCCATGCATGAATTACTAACCCCTTGTTCTTAATACACCAGTTAAAACTTTCAATAACAATATCTCGGTAAACATTTCGAGTAAAAACATCAACCCATCCAACAACAGCAAAGGTTACAAAATAGGTTCCGTCAGGATCATAAAATTTGTATTTTGTACTCATAGTACAAATTTATTAATTCCCTGCATATACTTTTAGCTTTTGGTGTAATAGTGTCACGAGTCTCAGCGCACGGGCTTTGCGTCAGACTCGCGCCAAGTGGGGGAAGAAATGGACAGTAAAGATAAATCTACCATCAAGGATATTATTGATGCTTTTATTAAAAGAAGTAAACTGAAAAACATTGCGGCTCTGTAAATGAAAAACAAACCAAAAAAAGTATATGAGCGTATTTATATACATGCGGCAAAGGTACAGACCACAGAGGATTGGGTTTTGATAATTTCTGCTATGGATGCTTATAGCGAGTATGCTTTTAAACCTGTATCTAGCGAAAATACGAAGGTTACCATTGATGTATTGAACCAACTTTTTGATAATATCCTGGATGGTTATAAACCGCTTGTCCATCCCAAACAGATTACATTTGTTACTAACCTACCCAAAGAACACACCAGCCTTTTTCAACAAACCAAAGCAGCAAACCACAGGTTTAAGTTTAATAAAGAAACCACTACCAAAGCAATGAAAGGATTATTGAACACAATGCCACATGAATTCGAGGAACTGTAAGTCAATACAACACCCAGTTATTGTCCAGGCTTTTTATTTTCTCTTCTACTTCTTATATGTTTAGTAATACACAAAGTCACTAGTCCCACCCCAATGGCTTTACTTCAGACTAGCGCCATGGGGGGAAACCCGGACTAGCTGGATATTTTGTTAATATCACTTTTATTATTCCTTACTATAAGTTATAAACTCTTGCTTATAGCAAGCCTCTTCAGTTTTAAACATACCTTTCTCGAATGCTTCTTCATGTAATCTAGGTAGTCTCTTAAACCTTTTCCATCGGAGTTTATTAACCTTATCAAGAGTTATAAAATCGTAAGTGCCACTTAACATCATTATAACCTCTACTTTGTCACATTTACCTACAAGTTCTATATTTGTTGGTTCCAAGCCAACATACTTGAAAAATATTTTGTTTACGGTAATAGGTATATCAATTTGAAAAAAACCATCAACATCAGTTTTACCAACTACAAGAGTATCATCAATAGCAATTAAAGCTCCAGGTATAGATTCTAATTGATCAGAAATAACCCTTCCTTTAATTGTTTTATTCTGAGAATAAGTACTACACATTGAAACACTTATTACAATAAAAAAAAACATTATTTTCTTCACCTTATTTATCTTTTATGGTTTATATTCATGTGTGTAATCATACTCGGCTGGTTGTTTCTGTCCTCTAATCCTATACAATATTATAAAACTTGCATTGGGAATCAAAGGCTTATCGTTTTGTAAGTTTCTAACATCTTGTGACTGCTGGGGGGCAGATTGTGTTGCACCTAACTTACCTTCTGGATGAGTATGAAATTGTTGCACAATATTATTTAAAGAAAAGCTAGACCCAATTTTTTTTGCTAATGCCGCAGGTGAACCATAAGACTTCGTATAGCTATTTCTTTTATATTTTCCTAATGCCATATGAGAAACATCTCCTAAACCATTAGATGAATACGAAAAGCCTTTAATTTCTTTTCCTACATACTCTGAAAGATTTAACGTAAAAGATTTAACTCCTTCAGCGGATGGCTGGTCTTCTCCTCCAACGCTAATTACTTGGTCATCATTTTTAAAATTCTGTCCATCCTTTAGAATTCCTTTTTCAACTTCATCAATAGCAACTTTCGCTTCCCCATTACTATTATGTTTAACCTCACCATTACTGTTAGTTTCAAGTACCCTATCATGTGTATCATCTGTTTCCTTTACTAATTTAACCTCTCCCGTGTTTTTATTTAATGTATAATCATCAATTAACATCCCATCAGGATCAATAAAAATAAGGGGGTTATTAGCTACATAATTATAAGGACTTAAATCATAATAGGTATCTGCCATTGGATCAGCCACATGCCACCTCCCCAATTGCGGGTCATAAAACCTGGCCCCATAATCATACCAATCCAAATTAAAATCATCCTGTAGCTCTTTGCCGTTGTAAAGGTAGCGGTTGTAATCGTATGAGGCTTTGTTATACTGGCTTTGGGTTATTTGCATACCGAATGGGTAATAACTGCTTTGTTGGCGGGTTTGATTATCCTCATCAAACATTACGCGGTTATTACCAAGATGATCGGATATAAAATACTGATAAACCATATTTCCACTTTCGGGTACTATACGTCCTTCGCTTGTGAGTATGTAGGCAAGTGTACCATTTTCGTATACAAAGTTACCAATATAATTGGTTGTTTTAACAATTTGGCCATTAACTCGTGTTTGTTTTACCATTTTTGAGCCCGTAGCATCGTATTGGTGAAAAATTGTGTTAAAATCACTCTTTGCCACTAAAGTTAACTTCTCAGGTAGATTGATATAGTTATAGTCTATCCCTAGTATAACTTTGTTAACATCAATTTTTAGATTACCATTATCATCATAAACATATTCAGAAGTATTAAACGAACCGTTATCAGTAAATCCATTATTTTGGAAATCCTCGCCCTCATCATCATTTACACTCATTAATTTATTTCCCTGATAAGTATAAGTAAGGTTATCTATTCCTTCACGTACCAGAGATGTTATATTGCCATTTTTATCGTACATATAACTTGTACTAAAAGGGCCACTTACTGAATGATCTGCATTGGTTAACCTATTAACACCATCGTAGCTATACATATACTTACCGTCAAAATTGGTATAATTGTAGGTCATTTCACTAATATTCCCATTAAATTGTGGCAAATTACCAATATTATACCCCAAAGTTAACGAAAACAATGGATTATCGATATCGGTTAGCCACCCTCTGATGTTGTAATCATAATTAACAAGTTGTTTCCATGCAATTGCGTTATCAGGTAAATGTAGTTTTTTCGTTTTTTGCATACCAAGTTCATCATAAACAATATTTGATAATCCAACGGCTGTGTCTTCATTTAACTGATGTGTTGTATTTAGCAATCGGCCAGCATGATCGTATGAAAATGTTTGATATTCGTAAACTGACTGCATTGACTTAATAGGCTCTTCAAATACCAGATGGTTTCGCGAAGCTAATAACTGTCCGGTAAAATTAAATTTATTGGAAACTCTATTGGTGCCATGAAAAGCAATATTACTAATGGATTGTATTAAGTTGCCATATTTATCATAATATAACAGACTGAACTCCCAATCATCGGTATTGGTGCTTGTCATACCAACAGGTGGCATAATATTAACTATTGCGGTAGTTACCATTCCGATAGTATTAGTTGACTGTTCATAACTAAAGTCAATTTCTTCAGGTTTAAATTCAAAAAGGTTTTTAAAATCATGATCCTGAGCATCTAAAAAATCATAATTATCGTAGTGTGTAACGGTATACACCTCATTACCTGTTTGGTCGATATCAGGAAATGCATCATTAGTATAACCAAAGGTTTCACCAGAATCGAATTCTTCAAAATAGATGGTTTCACTTTTTACAAGTTGTTGTATGTCATCGGGGTCAGTTACCGTTGCATTTTTATATAAACCAGTAATAATTGGTCTGTTAAAAGCATCATACTTTGTAAAAAGCCATTCATTGGCAAATCGTTGATTTCCATCTTGTGTGAGTACTAACCTATCGCGATTATCATATACGAAATATTCTATTTTTTTGCCTGGCAAGCGCTTTTTTGTTAATCTGCCTTTTTTGTCATATTCATAGTAATAGCATAAATCCAATATCCAATCCATATCATTTTCGATGGTTGCTGGAGTTGTGCCAGTTGGGAGTTCTGAATATGCCATTGGAGGTAATACATACCTTAGTAATCCAAGGTCATCATATACGTATGTTGTTTTTATGGATAATCCATTATTATCAATTATGCTTATTACAGTTCGGTTTGATAGGTCAACGTATTCAATACTTTCTTTTCCATTTTCGTCAGTAATATGTTTTTTATTAAGTCGATGTTCAGTATAACCGCCCTCTTTTTTTAATTGATTGCTCTCGGTTACAGTAAACCGATATGTTTCATAAATATCACTATTCGAATTATATTCGTAATTAATTGTTGCACCACCATCTACTTTCCAAGCTTCACCTGGAAAACCTTGTTCCATAACCCTATTTAGTGGAGAGCCGTCAAATAATTTTTCTCCGAATGTAAAATTGGGATTTTCTCCGTAATAAGTATCATAAAAATTCTTTTGTTCCGGAATAGGTGTTGAACGATACGCTCCCTGAATATCTAAGCTCATTTGATTAAAAGCATATGGTAGATAATCTTGTACTACTCTTCCCAAATCATCATAAATAATTGGACTAATAATATCCTGTCCTGTTGGAGATCCTGCAACTTGTATTTGCTGCATTGGTCTGCCAAGTCCGTCAAAATATACTATATTTTCACTCCAATTCTCCTCATAACTAATCTGATTATGTATAGGTTCATTAGGCGTGGCATTATTTCCTATGGGAACAAATGTGCGAACATAATTATAATTATATGTATTAACTTTTGTCTGAGAATAGGCTATAGTTGAAATGGCGCAAAGAATAAAAAGGGCTATATATTTTTTCATTTTTGTATCTTTCATAATTATTGTTATCCTTACTACCTTAAATGTGCTTTTACTCCTGATAATGATAATTGTGATGTTTAAGAATATTTCCATCTCTATCCTTAACCGACTGGAGTCTGCCAAACTGATCATAATGATATGTGGTAACATATCCATTTTGGTCAGTAGTAGATGTCATACCAATAAGTGGATCATATGTATAAGAGGTAGCCATAGCATTTACAAGCAACAGCTTTTGTCTTAAGGTAGGCATAAATGCTAATAGTTGTTCACTTGATTTCAATTGTAATCCTGCATAGCTTTCACCAAGTCCGGTTAGTATAGCGGTTACCTGCGAGAATGAAGCATTAACAATTTTTACAATAGGTTTTGAGTAATTATATCCCCATAAAATTGTTGTTTCAACATCATCAACATTTTTATAAGATACAAGATTATTGTCTGTTGGATTATATTCAAGCATTTTTTTCAATTCTCCATAGGAGTATGGGTTTGTTTCATCAAAAACCAGCTCATTCCCCTTTTCTTCCTCAGCTTTATGTATTTCAATAGGTTGACCAATATCGTTGTATTTTATTAGTGTACCATTTGTTAATTTGTCTTCGTAAACAACCCTTTGATCAATGGGGACTATAATATTTTTGTTAATTAACTCATCAAACAGGGTCGTAGTATAATCCTGAGGATAGTACATTTGAGATTGAGTAGTTCCGGCACTTTCATTTTTACTAACCCTGCTAATTTGTAAATGTTGCGGATTATCGTAATAGTAGTTTGTAGTTTTTGTAATAGCACCACTATTGTCGGAATCGTATTCATGGAGTGTTGAACTTGAAAGATAATTCCATGATGATAGGTTCATGTATTCAATTATGTTTAGGTTTTCGAGTGCATTAGGGTAAATATATGTGTATGGCAATGTTTTTCCAAAACATGGATGATAATATCTTTCCCATGTGTTATAGGCGCCATTTCCAATACAGTTGACTCCTAGGGCGATCATCCAAATACATTTGTGATCTGGGTCGTAATCTGTCCCACGACATACACGTACGTCGGTATATTTTAGTGTTTCAGCTTCTGTACATTCATGAGTGAAATCCAATGGACTTGTAACCATCTCAAAATTCTTAGTTATTGCATATGAGTATACAGTATCAGAAAGCCTCTCATCATTTGTGTAATTATTAGTTAACAGTGATACTGTTTTTTGTATCCCATTCTCGACTTTGAATTTCCTTACAGACTTTTCCAAGCCATTATCCCATCCGAAATTTGACCATGATGATGGGCTTTGAGCAAATCCATTTCCTGATATCACATAACCTTGTTCATCTCTATGTATTTCAAATTCATGTGTTTCTCCTCCATTCTCAAATTCATCACCTCCAAAGCTAACTGTAACATATTTATAATATATATTGTTA
>JAERTF010000117.1 GCA_016845105.1 Bacteroidota bacterium
GTTTTATAGAGCATGGAGTATAGTAGTAGTAATATCAAAAAATTTGAAAATTAGTTTTTTACGCATCTAACACTTATTCCATAGCTTTTGTTATCAACATTGTAATGTCCAATTTCATCATGATTATATGTAAGTCCCCAAGTCCATATATGTGATAAATCAAATTCTGAAGATGTACTGAAAATTGTACTTCTTTTTAGGTTGCCATACCCGATACTCCAACGGTATCCTGCTGGTAGTGCAGTGAAATTATACACATCATTTCCATTACCATTATTATCCCAATCATTTGTACTCTTTAACTGATAGCCAACAGTTGTACCTATTAGAGAGGTGTAGTTACAATCCACAGAAGAGTCTATGAAAGTTGCTAATTCACACCATTCATCATCAGTTGGGATATGCCAGCCATAAGGACAGATGCCTTGAGACCCTTCAGTTGAAATATATTGCATAATTTCATCCCATTGATATAATCCTCCATAAATTTCACAATTATTCTCATTATCATCATAACAGTATTTTTCAATTGTTTGATTATCTGTCATGTCTTGGCTTACATTAATACGCACACCAATATTAAGGTTTTCCTTTAACCAACACTGTTCACCAATAAAAACTGTATTATAAATCTGACCTCCGTAATTTACAATCATTTGCCCACATTGGTTTTGTTGTAAGGTTGTGAACTCTATCACATCCCCATAGCCCGTACCTGCGCTGTTAATTGCATAGGCCCGTACATAATAAGCTGTATTTTCATTTAAACCTGTTATTATGCTTGTGAAATCACCTGTTCCATCACCATTTATTGAACTACCAATGTTGTTTTCAAGTGTAGGGTTTCCTATGGTATTCCAGCATACGCCCCTTACCGAAACCGTTCCATTACTTGTTACATTTCCACCGCAAATTGCAGAGGTTGTTGTAATCTCTGAAATTTCCATTGTGGTAATTATTGGAAGGGTTACAGGTATTGTTGAAAATTGTACTATTTCTCCATAACCCGTACCTTTTTCATTGGTAGCATAGGCAACAATGTAATAAGTTGTTCCTTCATTAATACCGATAATCTGACTATTGAATTGGCCTATTCCAGTCCCATCCTCTGTATGACCAAGATTGTTTTCAAAAGTTGGGTTACCGGAAGTGTTCCAACATACTCCATATGCAGATACTGTACCATTACCGTTGCTAGTAACATTGCCCCCACCAGTTGCAGTATAAGGAGTTATATTTGTTACTTCAGTAGTAATTACTGTTGGCAAAGTTAATTCTAATGTGATAAACTGTAAGATCTCTCCATAACTTGTTCCTTCTTCATTTGTTGCATATGCAGTTGCATAATATGTTACACCTTCGTTTAAGCCTGTTATCTCGCTTATAAAACTTCCTAAACCATTACCAACTATTGTAGTGTCAATACAATTGGTTATTGTAAAAATGTTGTCTGTATCCCAGCAAATACCTTTTGCTATAACTGTTAAGCCACTATCAGCTTGTGCAATACCACCTAATACAGCAGTATATAATGTTACATCGCTTACTTGTGTTGTTTCAACAATTGGCTTACCTGTTTTTAGGGTTCTTATATGTTGCTCACTACCGTAAACAGTACTGTTGCCATGAGTAATATATGAGCGAACATAATATGTTGTATTGTTTGTGAGATTGGTTAACTCGCTTGTATATGTTTTTGGTTGGATTAGTTTACCAAGGGATGTAATGCTATCTGAAATGGTAGGCACTTGTTCTGTACTCCAACAATGTCCGTGCTGGGTTATTTCATAACCACCAGTACTAGAAATTGTAGAACTTAATTGAAGCGTATTGTAGGATATGCTATCAGCTATAGTTTCGCCTATTACTACTTTGGTGCTCCCTGACGGAATTTCAGGTGTTTTTTTGCAGGTAATGGCTACAATGACTATTACTATTATGAGGAGTATGTTTGTTATTTTTTTCATTTTGTATTATTGTTGCATATTATGTTGGTAGGTGGGTTTTGTTAGGGAGATACTTCGTCGCAATCCCGATGAAAAATCGGGAAAGCTTCCCTCAGTATGACAACAAGTTTTTTAAAAACTCAAACCAACAGATGCACTCCACCCAAAACTCTTAAAATTAAGAGCAGTACCTCCTGCTCCAAGCAAAAGTTTTTTGTATTTAAACATAACTCCTGCATCAATCTCTACTCCAGCATTGCTGTACTCTTCGTATTTAACCCAATCGTTTCCTGTTGAGGTAGTTTGGTTATAGTTGTATTCGTTAATCTCCATTATATAGTTTTCAACTCCGTAGCCAACGCCAGCGTATGCGAAAATATTCATAGTAATCTGCTGTGTTACTCCAACTAATGCAGAATAAGCCTGCCATCCTCCCATTCCAGTAAATTCGTAGTAACCGGGTTTTTCATAATCGTTTACGGTATTTCCATCGTAGTTGTAGTTAGGGCTATCCATCGCTTTAAAAGAACCCCTAGCCTCAACATACCAACCTGTTTTACCCAATTGACCAACACGTATTCCTAAAGGCGTTACATCATTACCGGCCAGAGTTACAAAGAACTTCTTGCTGCGGTCTTTTTCATCTATTGTTAAACGAATATCAAAATCCAGTTCCTCATCTGTGAAGGGCATTTCTTTTAAGGCATCCCAGGTAATGGTATGTTGTCCGTTTTTTAATCCAACTGAAATATCTCCTTCAACCTCATTAAGTGGACCTTTAAATTCACCTCCATTAAAACTAACATACAAGCTTGCTTTTTTTACAAACTGATAATATTTTAACCCAGTAATTGTGTAGCTGATTTGTATTTTATCGCCAACTACTGAAGCATTGATGTTTGTAACGGATTGCGTGAACCCGATGGAAATAAACATTATTAGGGTAAGGGTAATTAATATCTTTTTCATAGCACCAAGTTTGTCATTATTATTTGTGTACTGCTTCATATTCAGGGGATGTCTCGTCACTGCGTTTCCCTCGACATGACAGCATTGTTTTTTTT
This sequence comes from Bacteroidota bacterium, assembly GCA_016845105.1. Lineage (GTDB taxonomy): Bacteria > Bacteroidota > Bacteroidia > Bacteroidales > F082. Next base: position 3,011 of record JAERTF010000117.1, read on the forward strand.
TAATATTCTCCTAATATTATATCTTCATTACCATAGAATACAGGGGTTTGTTTGCCCAGTATCTTTACGGATAGTTCTGAAACATTTTTTATTACATAGGCTTTAAGCTCGCCAGTAGTAATTTTATTGTCACCGTTGGCATCAGCTTTTCCTTGCAATCCTGCACAAAGGAAGTAAGTAAACAATCCTGTTTCTGAGGGATCGAACCCTAGGGATGTTTCATCAAATGAAGATGAAGAAAAAACAGTGAAATTGTTGTTAGCTTCCCATGGTTGGGATACTTTTGGTTTAATTGCAACACCTTTCATCGAAACTAAATTCTCAATATTTCGTGATTCGCTTGCTCGTGAAGCTCCGCTAAAACATGCATCAATAAATATGGTTGTACTCCTTGCTTCTAATGATTCAAGATTTTTATAAAAAGTATTTAAGTCGTAACCTCTAGTATCTAGTGCCTCTAATCGTCCATCTGAAGGGAAAAGAAATACTTTTGATCCATCTTTTGAAGGTAAGCCATGACCTGAATAATAGATAAACAGATCAGTTTTTCCTTTAATGATTGCTTTTTGTAATTCACCATAATTAGGGTTAAATTTATCATCAAAAAAGTAACCACTTACTTCATCGTCAGTAAACATAAAAATCTTGTCTACTCCAAGTACATTTTTATAGTATTCTTTAATTATCTCCGCATCATTTGAAGCATATGGAGCAGGAACGAAATTGTCGTATTTCTCTATTCCCATAATAATGGCAACCGAGTTACTGCGTTGTGTTTTTGATGGGGCAACCTGTCTTATGTCGATCACATTATCAATGTTAGCTGTGATTTTGCTTGATGTATACTCGAATCGGGCAACACTTTCCTGAATACTTTTAATATCAGCTTCAACCTTTACAATTTCGGGCTCAGGTGGTTTTTGGTTTAATTTTATTGGCAACATTTTCTTATCAAGATTGCCTTTGTTGTGAGTGTTCGACATGCTGAGAAATATGGGTAAAGTACTAGTTGTACTTACTCGTTTATTTGGACTTATGGTAACCCAGAACTCCTTAACTTCGCCTATGGAAAGATCGCCTAAGTTGCCTTTATTATTTAATAGATATATGTTTTTATCCGAGGTTTTTACTTCGTATTGGGTATTTCTTGCAATATTTTGGCCAATGTTTTGGATAACAATTTTCACCTTTACTTGTTCACCTGCTTGTAGTTGCCCATCTTCTATGATAGCTCCGGTACCGGCACCTATATCAACTACTTCCAATCCTGAAAATACCAATTCTGGTTCCAAATACTTCATAGTGTTAAGAATAAGGTAAGCCGGGTCCATATCATAACCAAAGTGCTCGGTTATAATGATTTCGAGTTTATGCTCTGCTGATTTTACATTGAAACCGGCACTTAACTTTATATCAACTTCTACGGTTTGATTGGGATAGATGTATGGTATTTTTTTTCCATCGTTTATTATTAGTTCCGAATCATAGTTGCTATCGTTTACTTTAATAAGAAGCCCTTGTGCAGGACCTTTTCCCTCATTAGTGATACGTAGTTTAATAATAGCATTTTCATTGGGTTCGAGTATGCCGTTGCCGTTATCATCTTCAAAACTGAGGTTAACGAATAGGTTTGGCGGTATTCCTCTTTTATATTCAGGTTTTAGTACCAATCGTGTTGAGCCACTATTACCTGAAATGGTTTTCTGGGCAAAGTTTATTGAAACCGCAAAAGTTAGAAAGCAGAGTAATAGTATAGCTTTTTTCATAGGTATAGTTTATGTTTTTTATTATAGCAGTTTTGGTTAAGTACGTCAAAGGTAGAAAATGTGACAGATTTTTTTGATTATTAACTTTAAAAATACAGCTAATTCTTTATGCAGCGTATGGATAATCCCCAAAGTTTATCAATATCCTGCAACAAAGCTTTGTCAGAATTAGATGAAAGCTGGAAAGATATGCCATATTCCAGATTTGACGATGATGACCAAAAAAATCCACCATTATATTTATCAAAAAATGACCCATTCAGATCACTGCTTCTTCCTCCTGGAAATGCTGTAAAACCAAATAAGTCAGTACCATTATTATTATTTATCCATCCTCCTGAACTTTTTAAATTCTTTCCAACGTCAAAACCTCTCCATCCTAATAGGGTCCATTCATTGTCACCAACACCATATTCACTATCTACATTACCCTCAAGCGTTCTCCATTCTTCTAATGTAGGAACGTGCCATTCTGTAGGACAAATTCCTTGGGAACCATGGCTTGTTGTATATTGCATTATTTCATCCCATTGATACAAACCTCCAAACAAATCACAATTAGCATCTAGATCATCGTAACAATATTTTTCAATTAAGAAGTTATCAGTCATTTCTTGTGAGGAATTAATTCGGGTGCCTATATTTAGGTTTTCTTTCATCCAGCATTGATCACCAATTTTTACAGTGTGATATGTTTGTTCTTTATATATGATTATCTGTTCACCACAAGGAATTGCTTCAAGGGTCTTGAACAAATATTGACCTCCATAGCTAGTGCCTTTTTCATTTGTAGCATATGCTCTAACATAATAATCTGTATTGACAGAAAGCCCACTAATATGACTTATGTATTCACCAACACCTGATCCGTCTTCTGTAATCCCATTATTATTTTCAAGTGTAGGGTTTCCTTCTGTATTCCAACAAATTCCACGTATAAATACTATACCATTACCATTAGATGCTACATTTCCTCCAGAGTATGCACTAACAGCACCTATCTCAGATATTTGGGTTGTGGTTACTTCCGGCAGAGTTATTGCAATGGTTGAGAATGATACAATATTTCCATATCCAACTCCTTTGTCATTAATAGCATATGCTTTAGCATAGTACTTTATCCCTTCATCAAGATTGTCCAATACTCCAAAGAAGCTTCCTAAGCTATCTCCAGCGACTAAAGTGTCAATACAACTATCAATAGTAAATATTGAATCAGTATCCCAACAGAACCCTCTTCTTGTAATGAATAGGCCACTGTCAACGGAAACGTTACCACTGCACTCAGCAGAGTACAAAGTGATATTTGATACTTCATTTGTTGTTAATCTAGGAATACCTGTTTCTAGCGTTGTGAAAGAACTTTCATTACCATAAATAGTAGTAGCATTAGTTGATAAATATGATCTTACGTAATAGGTTGTGTTTTCAAATAAATCTGTTACCTTACTTTCAATTTTCTTGGGTTGAGGTAATTCTCTATTCTCAGACTTAAAATCTTCTATTGTAGGTTCCTTTTTATTACTCCAACAATGACCATATTGAATAATGGCATTACTTCCCAAATCGCTTATAACAGTGCTTATTTGAGCATTGAAATAGCTTAAGCTATCTATAGTTGTTTGACCAATTGTAATCCTGTTGTTTCCAGGAATTTCGGGTTGCTTTTTGCAGGAGAATATCACTGTTAAAATAACAACTGTAATTATTAGTGATAGCTTTAGTTTCATTCCTCTATATTAATTTGAGTTTATGCTTTTTGGTATAAGTACGTCAAAGGTAGTAAATGTGACAGGAATATTTGAGAAAGTGTTGAAATTATTGGAACCTGGCTACTTTTATAATGGAGTTGTAAAATTTGAGAGCAACCTCGCTGTGCTTTGGTAAACGAAGACAAGTGAGGGGAGGTATTAAAGCACAAGTCCTTCCTGCACATATGCCATTTCTTGAAGACTTGAGCTAGTTGATTTTGTAGTTGGTTAAGAAAATATTAAACTTTCGTTATTTATGCCTAAATATTAGTAGTAGGGTTACCTATAACGAAGCATTATTAACGAGATTGTAACGCACTAGGCTTTGCATGATGTATTGAGCTTGTTGGGGTACTTATACCAATTATGTATTAGAATGTTACTTGGGGATTTATCACTATGGTCGATATGATGGCTGCAATGCAAGTTAAGAAAACAGAGTCATGTATCGGTCATTATAAAGTTCCAAGTATTTCGTTTGCATCTCTACCGAAAGAAAAGAATGAGCAATTATACTTTCAACCGTATGTAAGTTTGTCTGGTAGCGATTAAATACACCGGATATTTGTTTTGAGGTCAGCCCTAATGAACTACCAAATAATTCAAAATGAATCTGCTTCAACTTCTTCTTTTTGCCATCAATAGGCAAAGCAAGCTCTTCCTTGTCTTTTGGATTAAGTATTGTAACATTAAGTAGATCATATGCAGGAGAGAGT
>JAERTF010000118.1 GCA_016845105.1 Bacteroidota bacterium
AACATAGTAATAGCCCACCCGCCATTGCCAAATTTTTATTAATTACTGCTAAATACTTAGGTATATAATTATAAATTATTAGGATTTTGAAAAATTAAGGATGAAAAAAATAAGACTCTTAGATATCTCATTTGAGAATGAAATCAAAGCATGGGAAGTTCCTGCACTACGAGTTTTTTACAATAGCTTTCTTCTTTGTTATAATTTCCTCAAATGGAACAAACTTTTCATTGTCACCGATGTTTTGAAATAATTTCAACTTTGTTAATAGTTTTTTTCGAAGTTCAATATTTCTATATGGTAATACTTTTGAAGGAATACTTATGCTAAAATGTTTAAAATTCTGCCCTTCAAAACGTAATTCAGCATACTGAAACTTATTTGTATAGTACTCTATCGTCCTCTTAAAATCAGGATGAATAGGGGGGGTATCCTCAATATCTTTCTTAACATCAGATACTTGTTTATCTGATATTTCTTTTATTAATGCACTTTGAGGTGAAACCAAATTTGCTCTATCTTTAAGTAGGTCAGACTCTTCAATGATTGCATTAGTTAATTCATCTTCAAACTCCTCATTTTTCGCTTTCTCAAAATAGAAATGTTTTAATCGCACCATACTTACAGGGTCAATTTTCACTGCATTTATTGTCTCTTTTTCTGCAGGTATTAACGACCTCGATTCAATAAACAAATAATAACCAATATCATCAGATATAATAAAAGAGATACGATTGTCTTGTAACGATTTCACATCAAAACCACCCTTTATTAATTCTGTAACTTCACTACAATCACCATAACCCTGCCTAAATGTTTGTGCATCAAAGTCTAATAATATGTGTATACCTACTTCTTTATCTTCAAAACTATTTGAGTAAGAAAGATTTGTAATCGCATCTGCTAGTTCTTTATGTATAGAAGGCATGCACAAATACAAGCTGTCTTTGGTAGCCTCTACCAGCTTATTTAATCCAGTCTTAGTTATTGCTTTAAAATAATCCATTTCTTATGAGCTTTAGTTTTCCCTCTTCTGTTTCTTCCTGTCCTCTTCTGTAAATTCAAATTCCTTATCCTCCGCCATACAAGCCATAATATTATTTGAAATTGAAAAATAAACATGTTCAGTACCAACTGCATCTGCAGCATATGTCATCGCCCTTTTTGTTTTGATCCCATAATTTTGCGCTTCGCTAATTGCATCCTGATTAGCTCCCAAAAAAATAAACTCCCAACCATGCTTTTCCTCCATCTTTTTTATCTTCTTAAATATCATAGCACGGGTAAATAGCGTGCTGTTGTTTTCTTGCCCGTCAGTTATTATTAAAAACAGCTTTTTATCAGGTCGTTTTTCCTTTCTGGCAACTTTATACCTGTTATTGCTTAACTTAATTGTTTTCCCAATTGCATCAAGCAGAGCTGTCAGTCCTCTGGGAATGTACGAATCATCATTCATCTCATTTACATCTTTTAGTTTAACAGCCTCATACACCAACTCATATTCGTGGTCAAACTGCACAAGTGTTATTCTTGCATTTGTTTTATTATTTAACTGGCCTGATATAAACCCATTGTAGCCTTCTATGGTCTCTTTCTTAATCGACTGCATCGAACCCGATCTGTCAAGTACAATTGTAATGTCCACTGTTTTTTCCATGATTATTGATTTAATTAATTACTAACTTTGTGCAATGATATAGTATGCCATTGCAGTCTTTCTGCATTAGAAAAAACAATATGCCAAAAAACCTAAACGCCCTTATCAGATATAAACGAATAGATTCATGCCTTAAAAACCCATATGTGCCATGTACAATTAAACGACTTCAGGAAGCCTGTACCGAAGCAATGGGTGAATTCAGAGGCATCTATAAACTGGTATCCGAAAGAACAATAAGGGATGATATCCGTGTATTAAAAAGTAACATACTAGGCTTCAATGCGCCAATTGAGTTTAAAGACAGGAAATATATCTATACGGATAGTGAATATTCAATCTTCTCAACTCCCATAACAGAATTAAAACTCCTGAAGAAGATATTCAAAATTTTAATTAAGGAAAGAAAGAATTTTGCAGATACTGAAATTGACAACCTTATTGAAAATATATCTGTAGTGGTTGGTAAACCAATTCCGTCAAAAATACTTAGAAGCATTAGAGATAAACAAATTCAAGAGCACATAGACAAAAAATCAGATATTAGTGAAATAAGATTCTCGCTAGGAAGTGATTCAAAAGAGCCATCAATAAACTACTCTATTTCAGAAATCACAAAAGAAGAAGAACATAAGGAGTCCTTCATACTCTGGAATGAAATAATGTCAGTACTTACATAGCCGCAACGTTAAAATGAAAGACTGCATATTTTGCAACGTAAAAAGACCTAATAGTATTTGAAAGAGAATTCCCAATGGTTAAAATTTGAATTAACAACAAATGACACTTAAAGATATTATCAAATCAGATTTTAATACAGAATTTAATATTTCTGGAGGCACAGGGAACTCTATAGAAAATTCAATAATAATACATAGAGAACCTATAAAT
>JAERTF010000119.1 GCA_016845105.1 Bacteroidota bacterium
CCTTATAAGTTTCAGGATCGTAATTTTTTTTAACCTTTAGTTTATCCTGATTCCAATCTAGCTCAAAAACATGATATCCCAGACTATAATATATCCTTTTTCGGTTTATTGTTACTCTCAAGGATACGGTTCTTTTTCCATCACTATTTTTTCGTGTTGGATTTAACATTACTTTTACACTTGCGCCCATAATCATTAACATTTAGATACACATATGAGTACACAAATGTAATAATTTATGACAATTACGCACAAACAGAAACAACTAATAAATTATTATATCATTTAAATACAGGCTTTTAAACAATTACATCCAAACCAACACACATACATTGATATGCTTTGGGAGCAGGAGACCGCAAGTTCGAATCTTGCTACCCCGACAAAAAAATCCTCACACTAAAGTGCGAGGATTTTTTGTTTTTAGTACGGTGACAAAACTGTTTGTTAAGGGGGATCTAGCCAACTTTCTGAGGATTTGATAAATTATGCATAAATATTTGATTATCTAAATAAGAAAAAAGGAATGTTTCTTACGCCTCTGAATTAGCTTCTGAATCCTTTGATTTTTGCGTTAAATGATTCTGCTGAAGCGTTTGTACTTCTGTTATCAAAGAAATTAAGTATCGTTTGGTAGTTATGCTGGATTGATCTTGCAATTGTATTAAATGACTTAAACCCAGCTTTCTCAACTTTGTCATACCATTGTGCTAGTTTCGTTAATGCAATATTCTTACTTTTTGTATTGCTATAAATATCCCCTAATTTTTGGCATAAGTTGTATGCTTGCTCGATATCTGGATATTACCTGAACAAGATGGATCAAGCCAACTTTCTGGGGATTTGATAAATTATGCATAAATAATTGATAGTCTAAAAAGAACTCTATCATATTGCTAATTGTTAAATAAATTCAATCATTTTCCTCATTTAAAAATCTTCTTTCTCTTTCTCTTGGATTCTCCAGTTTAAATTTTTTTATTCATCAAAGGTTGTACATAAGAAAACAAAAACTAACTGTTTATATGATAATTAAGTCTATTCACAAATTAATTTATTTGTTCTTTTTTTACTATATTTGTGATGTTTGTACTCTTTTGGTATATAGCCGCAATAACAATTATTAGTAATAAAGTTATCTATAAAGATTTATACTTATGAATTCTCATCAAAAAATTAAAATACTAGGTGACACAATTACCGAAGGAGATAAAGACAAGGCCATAAAGTTGCTAGTTGATTGGGCACTTAAAAGTGGATATAAAAAAATAATTTATACTGTACTAGAACCAATGCTTGTTACATGGGGGAAATTATGGATGCAGGGGGAACTTTCGCTGGCACCGGATATTTAAGCGGAAAAGTTGCCGAAGAGTTTTATATGATTGCTTCTCAAACCGAAGAATTTTCAGTTTCGAAAACTGAGGTTAAAGGAACCATTGTACTGGGCAATATCGAAGATGATTTTCATCCACTTGGCAGACGACTAGTAAATATATTTTCGAAAGCTGCAGGCTGGAATACCATCGATTTGGGCAATGATATACCTGCCGAAATATTCGTTGAAAGCGCAGTTAAAAATAACGCCGATATTATTGCTGTTTCTGCGATGATGTTTACTACAGCAAAAAACATTGTATTCATCAGGAAAGAACTTGATAAGCAATCGTTATCCGAAAATATTAAGTTAGCCGTAGGTGGCGCTGTATTCAAACTGAGGCCAAGCCTGGTTACGGATATTGGTGGTGATGGAACCGCAGATAATGCAATAGATGCACCTGCTCTGTTTGAATCACTTATAAAAAAGTAATGTAACTCTTAAAGTAGCAATATCAAATTCTCAATATATGAATAGTTTGGAAAGAGTTTTAGCTACAATACCGGGAATCGAAACCGATTATCAACCTTTTACAATGTTGCTTTCGTTGTACGGTGCAAGTCTGATTAAAACCAACACAATTGATTATTACCGAGACCCTGACCTTTGGTTTGAAGGGCAAAAAGCTGTGGTTGACACTTTTGATCCAGATGTTTTAATTACTCCCTTTTCCTTCCCAATTGAAGCCGAAGCCTTTGGTAGCGAACTGACATTTTTAAATAAATATGCACCAAATACTAAAAAACCGATTATTACCGATCTGTCACAAATAAAACAACTACCAACTCCCGATTTTAAAAATTCAATGCCCATTCAGTTTTTTCTTAAAGGGATGGATTTTATGGCCAAAAATTATGGAAAAACAAAAGCCATTGCATCGCCAATACATGCTCCTTCGGATTTGGCTGCACTGCTTATGGGAATTGAAATGTGGATTGATACTCTGCTTTTTCATCACGATAAAGTGAAAGAAATAATGGAAAAAAGTATTGAACAGTTTGTTCGTCTGGGGAATGAATTTATGGAAAGAGGAGCCACATTTCTGGTTGTTCCTGTAAATTTTACTACGGCAATGATTATTACCGACAGAATATTCGAAATGCTTCTACCCTATCTTGAAAAGGCATTCAGCCAGATAAAAGGTCCCATAGTTATTCATAATGGGGGAAGTAAATTAATGCCTTTTATCGGTCGATTTGCAGAACTCACCAACGTTATTGCTTTTGTTCTGGAACCCAGTGAAAGTTTTAATGAAGCCCGCCAAATAATTGGCGAAGATATGGTACTGATGGGGAATTTCGATGGCCCTAATTTTGTAAAACTCAGCAATCAAAAGGCAAAAGAGATAACACTAAAGATTTTAAACGACCGTAAGGACGATAAACACTTTATTTTTGCTACATCAAATGCTGATATCCCCTATGAAACCCCAGTTGAAACAATACAAACCGTTGTAGAAACCATTCGTAGTTTTAAAAAATATTAATATGCAACAGAACCTGGTTATTATAGCATGCAGTATTTTTAGATACGAGCTGGAGCACCTTGTAAAAGAAGGTAAAATCAAAGTTCCAATTGTTTATCTTAATTCAATGCTCCACATGCAACCAAAACAGCTACAAACTCTACTTGATGCAAAGATTGAAGAATATAAAAACTTTAGGATTATCCTGATGTATGGCGACTGCCATGCAAGAATGGTTGATTACGAGGAAAATACAAATATAATCAGAACGCCGGGAATAAACTGTTGTGAGATAATACTGGGAACACAGAACTACAAAAAGATTAGAAACGAAGGGGCATTTATATTGTTGCCAGAATGGGCCGACCGTTGGAAAGAAGCATTTATTGACTATATGGGATTTAACACATCAAAAGCTATTAAGCCATTTATGGCCGAAATGCATAAAAAAATAACATATATTGATACCGGTTTTCAAGAAAATAACAACCCTCTTTTCAACGAAATATCAGATTACCTGGGTCTTCCTCTTGAAATATATTCCAGTTCAGTAGATGAATTGGAGAAAGTTATTAAGAGCTTAATCGACCATTCAGTATCACTTGAAAAAAACTAAAATGGAATATAAAGCTTATACCCATCTTTTTAATGATGTTTACAGTAATGTTCTTCAACTATCTGAAAACCCAAGCCAGTTTGCCGAATATTTAACACTTCAGATTCGTGAATTAATAGGTACACGCACTGTTATAATAGCGGTAAAAACAGAAACTGATATACCTAAAGTATTAAGCGTTTATCCTGAGCGGAGGAAAGACTGGGCAAACCAAAGCAGCATACTTCAATTGGCTGAACTTTCTTTTGGTTTTGAAAACATTCAATATTGTGAAAAAGAAAAATGTGAAGGAAACATTGTTTCACTTCTACAAAATCTTGAAATTGAAAAGGCAATTGTAATTCCTCTAATAACTGGAGACAGGGTTGTGGGGTCAATTTTACTGCTTGATATCATGGATTTATTTGGTAAAGAATCGGTAATAGATTTATTGTCACAACTTTCGGGTGTTTTCGCATTGGTTATTCGTAATGCACACCTCTATCATGACATGGAAAATTTGGTAGAGTTAAGAACCCTGGAGTTAAAAAATCAGAATACAAAGCTTGTCAAAAGAGAAGAAGAATTGCAGGCAGCAAACGAAGAGTATGAAGTGCTGAATGAAGAGTTAAACGAAAATATTAACAAATCAGAAGAAATAAACAGACAGTTAAATGAAGCACAACTTCGTGCAGATAAAAGCGAATTACAAGCCAGGGACATATTACAAACCACAATGGATGGTTTTTGGATTGTTGATAACGATGGTAACTTTACAGAGGTAAATGAAGTTGCCTGCAAAATGCTAGGATACTCGAAAGATGAAATGCTTAGGATGAAGGTGTCCGACATTGAAGTAATTGAGAATGCGGAAAAAAGTAAAAAAACGAATTCAAAAATTACAAAAAATCGGTAAGGATCGGTTTGAATCGAAACATCGTTGTAAAAACGGAAATATCATTGATGTTGAAGTAAGTGTTATAAACCAGACCTCTCAAAAAATTAATGTAGTTTTTGTTGATGATATTACAGAACGAAAGAAGGCTGAAATAGAGCTAAAGAAAAGCGAAGAAAAATATCGGTTATACTTTGAACACGCACCAATTGGTTATCAATCCTTAGACGAAAATGGTTGTATTATACTAGTAAATGATCCATGGTTACATATTTTGGGCTATAGTAAAAATGAGGTAATAGGGAAATGGTTTGGAGATTTCCTACATCCCGATCAGAAGAATATATTTCGTCAGTTGTTTCCAGAAAACATCAAACGGAAAGATATTATTAGAGGAGTAGAATTTACACTTCAACACAAAAATGGCACTTTTATCACCACAGAATATACAGCAAGCATCCAGTTTAATAGTAAGGGTGAATTTGTTAGAACTCATTGTGTTTTTGAAGATATTAGCGAGAAAAATAAAGCCAAACAATCACTGATAGAAAGTCAAAAGTCGCTTCAGATGGCCGAAGGGATTGCTAAACTAGGTAATTGGGAATTAGATACTGACACCAAAAAATTATTGTGGTCAAAACAAATGTATCAAATACTAGAAGTAAAACCTGATCAAGAACCAACATTTGATTTGTACTATAGTCGAGTTCATCCTGATGATATAGAATACGTTAAAGAAATTGGAACGAAAGTATTTAATGATAATGAGGCACACAAAGTCGAATATCGTTTACTAACACCATCAGGAAGAATTAAACATATTTCAACTGAGGGACAGCAATTTAAGGATAGTACTGGAAAAATAGTTAAGTTATTCGGAATTGTGCAAGACATCTCAGAACGAAAACTGACTGAACAAGAGCTTCGTGCAAGTGAGGCACTTATGCTCGCAATTGCCGATAACTACCCAAATTCATTTGTTTCTATTATTGAGAATGACCTGACCTGTGGTTATGCAGCAGGTCAAGAGTTTAAGAAACAAAACCTTGACCCAAATCAATTTACAGGGTTGACATTGGAACAAGTGTTTGGCGAACAAACACCTATTGTAAAAGAAAAATATCTTAAAACATTTGAGGGCGAAGAAACTCAGTTCGAATTGTTTATAAACGACCAATATCAATACTATCGCACCGTTCCGTTGGTGGGACAGAATGGCGAAATAAACAGAATTTTGTCGGTAATGGAAAATATAACTGAGCGTAAGTTGGCTGAAGAGGAGTTAATCAAAGCCAAAGAAAGAGCTGAAGAAAGTGATCGCCTCAAATCGGCATTTTTGGCCAATATGAGTCATGAAATCCGCACACCAATGAATGGCATACTGGGTTTCTCAACCCTGCTAAAAGAACCAAAACTTACCGGAGATCAACTGCTAAAGTACATTGGCATCATAGAAAAATCGGGGGCACGCATGCTAAATATCATTAACGATATTGTTGATATTTCGAAAATTGAAGCCGGGTTAATGACTTTTGATATTACAGAATCAGATATAAACGAACAAATAGAGTACATCTATACATTTTTTAAACCTGAGGTAGAAGCCAAAGGATTGAAATTTTCATTTAAAAATACCTTGCCATCAAATGAAACCATAATTAAAACCGACCGTGAGAAAGTTTATGCAATACTAACAAACCTTGTTAAAAATGCCATTAAATACACAGACAAAGGTTCTGTTCAATTAGGATATAATAAGAAAGGAAATTATATCGAGTTTTTTGTTAAAGATACAGGTATTGGTATTCCCAATAATAGGCAAGAAGCAATTTTCAAACGATTTATTCAGGCCGACATTGATGATAAACAAGCTCGACAAGGTGCTGGATTAGGTTTGGCTATTACCAGAGCATATGTAGAAATGCTGGGAGGAAATATATGGGTTGAAAGCACAGAAGAAAATCTGCCTAAGGAAAATGCTGGAGGCTCAACCTTTTATTTTACAATCCCTTACAATAAAGCAAGTAAAAAAGCAACTAGCCAAGATATTATTGTTGTTGGAGATAAATTACCCAAACTTAATTTAAAAATATTAATTGCTGAGGATGATGAAACTTCCGGCGATTTATTATCCATTATTATGGATAATTTAGGCAAAGAAATTATTAGAGTAGTAAACGGAACTGAAGCTATAGAAGCATGTCGTATTAATCCCGATATTGACTTAATAATGATGGATATTCAAATGCCAAATTTAAGTGGTTACGAAGCTTGTCGGCAAATACGCCAATTTAATAAAGAAGTAATAATAATAGCACAAACCGCTTATGGTTTAAGTGGTGATAGAGAAAAAGCGATTGAAGCCGGTTGCAACGATTATATTTCAAAACCCATTGATCCAGAATCAATAGTGCAAATGGTTCGAAATCTGTTTTAACAATGATAAATTATTTATCATTGTTTGATACTATCATTTTGTTAGTGAATCACCACATTTTTACTTATCTTTCAAAAAAATATTTCATTAATGGATTCGAACCGATTAATACTATTTAACCACATACCAAAAACCGGAGGTACAACCCTTAGGATTGTACTAAATAGAGTTTATGGTACCGACAGAGTATTTTTCATTGATAGCAGAAATATATCAGAATCGCTTGAGAAGTTTAGCAGTTTAAGTGCCAAAGAAAGGATAAAATACAAAGTAATTTCTGGACATGGCGCCGAGTTATTTCTAAATTTCACCAATAACCCATTCAAAATTAGTATCATTAGAGAGCCCATTTCACTATTTATTTCACAGTATTACTATCTAAAAAAAAGTTCGAATTCCAATTATCAGGAAGAAGTAGATAAACTTTCCTCAATTGATGAATATTTGGATTACGCAATAAAAAATGGTCAGGATAATCTTCTAACTCGCTATTTTTCAAATTCTATGAACTGGTTGGTTGATGAAAATAGTAACATCCCATCAATGAAAATAGCTGGTGATCGACTTCTTAAAGCTGCAAAATCCAATATCACTAATTACGATTTTGTGTTCGATATCGCAAATTTCGACGATGCTGTATTCCAAATATCTAAGATATTAAAATGGAAAAAAATTCCAATATACAGACAGAGTAACGTTAACAAGGAGAAATCTCACATACATCCATCTGATGCCCTTATTCTTAAACTAAACAAAGCTCTGTGGTGGGATATACAATTATATGATTTTTTTATTGCAAAAAAAATAGATGGCACCAACAATCTCGAATCAAAGGGATTAGTTTATAGTCTTTTTAAAATGCGTCAGAAAGGAATCCAAATACTGTCACAATTATTTAGGCTTAGCTAGCTAAATACTATCTATCAACCCTTAAATGTTATATTAAGATAAATATTTAATACCTTATAAAGGATTCTAGTGTGCAATAACAACCTTTTTTGTATAAACCGTTTCATTTATCAATATCTGGATTAAGTAAACACCACTGCTTAGTTTATTTCCATCTATTTTGAAATTCTGTTTGCCTACACCGTATACATAGCTATCACTCTGATAAACTAACTCTTCAAATACATTATAAATATTAATACTAATATCACTTACATCACTTATCTCCAATGCAATGTTTATGTGACTATCAGCAGGATTTGGATAAATACTAATGTCATGACTTGATGTAATATTATCATATCCAGTACTATTGTCTGTGGTAAAGTCGGTTCCAATCTCTGATCCAAAATTATCCAATCCCTGAAGAATATAATTATTATCACCATAAAATAACATAAAAAATCCGGGAGAATTTAATCCGCTTCCACCGGCATCATAAACAAAAAACCTATAACAGCTAAGGTCGTTAAGTACAAATTCGTCGGTAATTGTATGTCCTACAGTTGTATATGGACCACCTGAATGGATTACGTTATTATTGTCATCAAGAATTTCCCAGGTAGTTTCTTCTGGGTAATTATCACACCTTAGAAATAAAGTTACAACAGATGGTGTAATATCAGCTGATGGGATCAATTGATGAATTGAATCATTGAGCAAATATTGGTCTGGGTTGCCATTGGGATTTTCTGAATATATAGTTAGATAGTTTTCCTCAGCAGGTGTAAAACTAATTATTGGGAGTTCAATGGTTTCCTTATCTAAAAAAGCAATATTTCCTGTCCAATCAAAGGTACTAATTGCTCCATCATTTACCTGATAGTAAAGTGTTAAGGATGTAAGATTTTCATTACCCCTATTCCCAAGATCTAACTTGGGAGTAAACGAACCTATACAAGATTTCTCGGGTATATTCGAGACATTTGAAAGTGATGCATCAAAATCATTAACATTTGAAAACTCAATGAGATCCCTTTTTGTTGAATTCAAAACTTCTTTAGTTCCGTGTTCTTGTAAAAAGACGACAAACTCACAATTTTCTGGTAACCAAGTAGGTTCAATAATAAAGGATAAGTTTTGTTCGATAATATTACCAGATGAGAAATCCAAAGGAATACCATTGTGATCAGGAACCATCATCCGTTGAACAAAGTTTAGATGCGTTTGTCCCTGCCAGCTTTGTTCAATGTGTGACTCAGTTATTGCACAGTGAAGTCTAATATCCGACCCAACATAAGGATCAACCATTTCTATGGTAACATCAACGTCGAAATCAGCATATCCAGCCGAAGTTCCTTCAACATCAATGGAAAACGAAGTAGGTACGTCAATTTTTTGATTATACCTTTGTAAGAACTGTGGATAAGAACTAGTTGTATTACTGCCTCCTACATAGGCGGAACCACCATCAAAAACAGATGTTGGAAAACCTGTAATATTATAATAGGAATTTCTTGCATTGGAAGCATCGTTTGTGTAACTATCACCGTTGTGGTTTTCAATTATAACAACATCATGCCCATTGGCGACCATATCGTCAGCACCCATGGCAGCACCAGGACAATATTGGCACCAGGTACCTGTTCCTATTTCGATAAGGACATTTTCTCGAGGAATTTGTTGTGAATAGATAAAGCTAAAACTAATCAAAATAGCTGCAATGGTAGAAATTAATCTTTTCATAATAATCGTGATATAATGTTTACAATAAAGTGCAAACTTATCATATTTTTTTAGGTTCCAATGAGTTATTTTAAGATAATAGTTATTGGTTTTTTGATTTTATAAATTAATCAATTCTACACAACAACACCTAGGTTTATTATAAATTCACTCCCTATACCTTCTTTACTTGAAACAGCGATTGTACCACCCATTTTTTCAATGAACTCCTTGCATAATAGCAGGCCAAGTCCGGTACCCATTTCATAATCAGTACCTTTTCTTTGTATTTTGCTTGAAATATCAAAAAGTTTAGGAATCATATCCCCAGGGATGCCAATACCATTATCCTTAACATGAATAGTAGTTCTATCTTCAGTTCTGTCAACAACAATTCCAATGTGTCCTCCTACGGGAGTGAACTTAATCGCATTAGTCAAAAGGTTTCTCAACACAGTCTCAAACATTAATTTATCGTTAACAATGTTAATATCCTCCTTAATCTGAATATCTACTTCCTGATTCTTTTGTTTTGAAGAATCCATAACAAGCATATAGACATTTTCAATACTTTTATTAACATTAAAGTTCAGTGGGTTAGGTTCTACTTTACCTTGCTGGCTTCTCGACCAATCTAATAGATTCATAAGTAGGTTATATGAATTACTGCTTGATTTTACAGCACTAGTAAGTATCTCCAACCTTTCAACTTCATCAAATTCTTTATAATTATCCATTAGCAATTGTATCAGGTTTCTCAAAGTACCAACCGGTCCTTTTAAATCATGAGCAATAATGGAAAAAAATTTGTCCTTGGTATCATTAGCAATTCGAAGCTCCTTAACATATTCCTGAATTTTTTGCTTTTGCAGGTTTAAACTTCTATTAACTTTTCTTCTCTGTAAGTTACTTCTTAATATTATCAATATAATAATGATCAATAGTATTGCACCAACGATGAGAGAATATAGAATTACATTTTGTTTTTTTCGTTCAGCCTCATTTATGATATTAATTTTTTGCTGTTCCAATTCCAAGCGTTGGTTTTCCATTTTATTTTCATCCTCAATAGTCTCATAATTACTATTTGCCAAAAGGATTATTGAGCGGGCTATATTCCCTTGCTTCTCAATTGAATCAGAAAGTTGAGTATAAATCTGCAAATATTTAAATGCTTTAACATATTGCTTTTCCACGTGGTAGATTTCAGCTAATAACCTATAAACCTCAGGAACAAAGCGATATTCAGCAAATGTAATATGGTCTGACGGGTACAACTTCATCGTCATTTCCAAAGACCTCCCTAACTGCTTAACACTAAAATACAACATAGCTTTTTGATAATAGTATTCTTGCATCACATCTTCAAAAACGCTACCAGAAGGATATTCTTCAACTTCTTTAATCAATGAAAATGCCTTTTTATACTCACCTTTTAACCTAAATATTTCTACCAACTTAAGTTTTGTATATGCAAGTGTGTTATTTCTGTATGGCTGAACTAGAACTGAATCAGCAATTTCAAGAGATCTGGAATACCAATTATATGCCTCAATTGTATCTTTATTGAATAATGCAATTTGACCAAGATTATTGATCAACATATATGGTCTCCAATAATTCCAATCATTTTGCTCAATATAGTATTGTAGAATCTCTTCATATAATACTCTTGCCTGTTCCATTAATTTTGCATTATAGTAAATGTCACCAAGTACATTTAACGCATGTCTGTATGATTCATCCTTTCCTATTTCTTTTGACAAATCGCGCATGCGTAACAAAATCAACATTGCTTTATCATATACCCCTTTCTCAAGGTAGCACTTAACCAGCCACTCATCGAAATAAATCATCAGATCCTTATTATCATTTTTAGCTGCAATATTATAAGCATCTTCAAAAAGAGAAAAATCATCCGAAATTGCAAACCTTACGGTGGAAATTAACGAAACAGCATGAGCTTGTTCATCTCTATCCTTTGTTATTTCAAAAACACGGTTTGTTATTTCTACCTTCGTATCATAATCTACTAACCTGGTGAGAGAATCATAAATCAGCAATACCTCATGTAATAACTCGCTACCATCAAGAGTGTCAATCCTTTTTATCTCATCTTCAAGTGGTAACTCTTGGAATTGCGCAGTATGAACAATTACCAACAATGAAACTATTATGAATAAAAAACGGGTCATTTGGATTATCAAATATACAAATTGATTCTTTATCACTGATGTTATTTTCAAACAACCATAAATAAATCGAAACGGACATTAAATTCAGGTCCATACTAAGTATTGATTATTGATGATATGGATATTGCTGATATTTTCCTATTTTACAGAAATGAAACATGATTGTTTAAACAAAATAAAGTTATGTTGATTATAATTGATTCTTTAACTCCTCAAATATCCAACAAACAGCAGGACAAATCCGGGTGTTTTTCAATGTAAGATCAAGAATATTTTTCATTTTGCCATGATCTGTATGTGGATATCCCTTGCAAGCTTGTGGTCTTAATTCATAGATACTACAATACTTATCAGGTAATAGAAACGGACATGGAGATGTGTTCATAACGAAATCCTTCTCTAAGTCAATTTGCATGTACTTTGTAACAACCACTGAAGGTTTAATCTTCAATCCTTTTGCAATCCTGGATACATCATTATCCTTTACAATTGGACTTATTAAAATGCAACAATTTGCACACTCCAGACAATCTATAACTTCAAATGCTTCATAATGCAGATTATTAATTAACCTATTTAAATCGGTTGATTTTAATTTCTTTAGTTTTTGAAGGACTCGTTTATTCTCTTTCTTTCGAGAGATTGCTTTCTGAAGATATTTTTGATATTCTGGTTTCAAATGTGGTTTTTAAATTTTATCAAAAATACTAATTGGACCAAATAATACTGGACATCGATCACATATTTTGTAAATTTATCATTTCTAATAAACGCTGCTAACATATGAATAAAATATTAATTCTGGTAGTCCTAACAACTGTTTTTACTCCGGTATTATCTCAAAATTACCAATTAAAATGTCCGGATGGTGTAATAGTAACAAACATCAATATTTCTGATAGTTTTTCTTTCAAAGTGGAATATAACCACAAAACGGTTATTGAGAATTGTATAATAGATTTGGTTGTATCTCCTGGCCCAATTTTTTCTGACACACCTGTAGTAGTTAGTGTGGATCGTAATTCAGTAAATGAATTGATTAATCCGGTTGTTTGCGAAAAGTCTTCTAAGATATTTGACGAATACAACGAACTAATAATTCATTTTAAAAAGAATTTCAGTTTAATATTTAGAGCATATAATAATGGTATCGCCTACAGATTTACATCTGACTTTTCAGATAGCTTGAACATTGTTAGCGAAACCTTTGATATCAATTTTAAAGATGGTGCAACAGCTTTTTTTCCAGAGGAGGAATCCAAAATTTCCCATTACGAAAGAATGTATATTCCTGTATTACTTGATACACTTACAACTGAAAATTTTTGTTCCCTACCTACATTAGTGAATTCAAACGATATAAATATACTAATTACCGAAGCCGATTTATTCGATTACCCAGGTATGTTTCTGCATGGAAAAAAATCCAATGGATTTCAAGCTTCTTTTGCCAATTATGTAACAGAGGCTACTCCCAAAAATGGTTCCGACAGAAATCAACAACTCAAAACGTCACATATTCTTGCCAGTACAAAAGGTAAGCGAAGTTATCCTTGGAGGGTAATGATAATATCGGATAATGACTCGGATCTAATTAGTTCACAGCTAGTTTACCAACTATCCAGGGAATTAGAAATTGATGATCCTTCATGGATAAAACCGGGAAAAGTTGCTTGGGATTGGTATAATGCAAACAACATTTATGGTGTAGATTTTAAAGCTGGAATAAATACTGATACTTACAAATACTATATCGATTTTGCATCAAGATATGGATTGGAATATATAATTCTGGATGAGGGATGGAGTAAATCAACAACAATAATTGATGAACCAAGTCCCGATATCAATATTAAAGAATTGGTAGCGTATGGAAATTCAAAAAATGTTGGCTTAATATTATGGATTCTATGGGAGCCTCTGGATAAAGATATGTCTGTACTGAGTTTATATCGAAGTTGGGCAGTAGCCGGGATCAAGGTAGATTTCATGCAGCGAAATGATCAATATATGGTTAATTACTACGAACGAGTTGCAAAAGAAGCAGCAAAAAACAAACTAATTGTGGATTTCCATGGCGCATATAAACCATCAGGCTTAAGAAGAGCATACCCAAATGTTCTAACTTATGAAGGATTAAAAGGAAATGAAAACAACAAATGGAGCTCATTAATCACACCTGAACATAATGTAACACTTCCATTTATCAGGATGGTGGCTGGGCCAATGGACTTTACTCCAGGATCTATGGATAACAGAAATGAATCACAGCATATTGTTTCCTGGAATCGTCCTGCTAGTATGGGAACACGATGCCATCAGGTTGCAATGTACATAGTTTTTGAAAGCCCATTGCAGATGTTGTGTGAATCTCCAAGTACATATTACAAGGAAAATCAAACAACTGAATTTATCTCAAAAATTCCAACGGTTTGGGATGAAACATTAGTGCTAGATGGTAATGTGGCTGATTTTGTAATTATTGCAAGGCGAAGTGGAGATACGTGGTATATTGGGGCAATGTCTGATGAAAATGCAAGAGATGTTGAAATAGATTTATCATTTCTGGATGATGGAGTGTGTAGTATCGAAAGTATGAGTGATGGTCATAACTGTGACAGGTTTGCACAGGATTATTTATACGAAACAAATGAAATAAATAAAACAGAAAAATTAAAAGTAAGTCTGGCTTCTGGAGGTGGCTTTGCTGCTATTATTTCGAAACAGAAATAATTACTATATCACAATTATATTATTTCAGATTGTTTAACCAGATAACCGACGTAGTTCCGACATTATTAAGAAAATATTGTATATGGGACAATTCTATCATTTGATATACTCAACAAAACTCTAAAATCAGGATTTATTGGATTACGAGCTGCCGTTGCAGATCTAATAATATTTCGAAATATTATGGTTACACCAATAGAGAATTAACTAAGCAGAAAAGAAATACATTAAGTTCAAATCTATTTTTAAGTATTATTTGAAGTCACTATTCTGTAAAATCAATGTCCACAACATTACCTTCATCAGGTTCCAGATACCAAGTAGGTTCATTTACACCTTCACTGGTTGCCCATGCCTCAAACTTAGGGTAAGCATATAGGATATCTACTTTTTCAACAGGGTTTTTCCATGTACCATCTGTAATAATCTCCATTCCCCATGGTAATCCAGTTGCTGTTTTAAAATCACCTGCATCATTTAAGGTATTAAAAAGAGCAGTATTCATTGTTGCTGTTACTGGAAATCCGCTCCTATGCACCTCTAATCCTCTATCTCCGGTTCTGAACAAATACAATTCTGGAATAAAATCAGCAGCATTATCGTTAAATACAATTGTAAACCTTAGTGTATCTGGCACTCCAATTGGTCCTGGTCCATTATTCTGATATCTATCATTTACAGTTACAAATACATCATTTGACAGAATAAGCCCATTGGTATTGTCAGGATCTAAGATTACATCACCACTGATGCTTTCAATAATATTGCCTCCAAAAGCCTCTTTATTTTCGGTATATAACATCATTGCAATACCATTGTGCAAACTGGCTCCTATTGCATCAATGCTCACCTTAAAGCTTGCATCTACAAGGTTAAGATCAGCATCCTTAGTAATTACAACCTGATTAGATAGTACTAAATCATTGAAGTCGAAATCGCCAAGCGATGGCCATAAATCTTCAAATGCAACAACTTGTTTTCCATCTTCCGGAAAATAACTTATAAATGCTCCATCGCCATCATCTGGAAGCTGGTCCCATCTATCAATAACTCCATCACCATCTGTGTCGCAAGATATTTCAAAATTATCAAGAAAGTTTCCTACACTTTGGCTACTGCTGGCAGAGGATACCGATTCAAATACAAAAAATGTCGTAGTTTGATCAGAAGGCACATTGTATGAACCAGAATAATGACCCCATCCCGAAGTACCATCAGACATTGTTGCTTGAATTTCGGCAGACTCGATTGAACCTCCAATTTTCACTTCAGCAACATCAACACCAGTTCTGCCACGATGCCATACCGACCAATAAATAGTTGCGCCGGGTTCTAAGCATAGTTCTTGATACAGGGCTGCAACTTGATTTGCATTAAGCTCAAAAAATTGTCTTCCTTCTTGCGCAGGTACTCCTTGAAAACCACTAACCCACATTTCAATTTTATTATCGGTAGCTGTTGTTTCCCTCCCAGGTACAGCATCTTCATTATATAAACCCCAACCCGAAGATCTATAAGGCAATTCAGCACAACATTTTCCAATGGATTATCACATGATGTGCAACTTACCACTTCGGTAGATTTCAATGATGGGTAAACATAATCAACTGTATTACCCAATTCAACTGTCATCGAACCAAGACCTTCAATTTTGAATTTATCCGTTGTTACCGGAAAATAAATATAGAAGTTAGCGTCAGCCGGTAAATTAACATCAAAGATTGCAGAATTATCATAAACAATTTCATGATCAATTACGATACCTATTTCATTTATTATCTGAAGATATTCCAATTCAGTGCTAACATTATTTGGATTTTCCAGATTAACAATCAATTGGCCTTGTATACTTGCCGACCAATTAAAATCCTTTGAAATATCCATATTGGCCATACTCTCAGTAATATCAGGTGTAGGCGTCTCTGTTTTCTTATCATTACATGAGATAATTGTTGACAAAGTTAGAATCAGTATTATTAGTTTAGTTAGTTTCATATTTATAGTCTCCTATTTTTTATTTTCTCAAATATAGTTAATTATACTTATCAAAGCAAATACCAATAATTTCATTTTCCACAATACACCTTTATATCAGAAAGTTAGATATGGTTTGGTATACACTTACTTTTCCCACTATGGGAATACATTCCAATTACAACAGTTACAACCTTGTTTGTCAAGGAAAATAGCACTATCGAAATACTAAATTCTTTGGAGTGGATTTGTATACGCCCTGTTAACAAAATTACCCCATGAAGTGTATCATCCAACCCCCATTAACAAAATGACTAATATTATAATACTCTTCTAAAGCATTAATACCTGAAATTTATATGATAGTTATTATCAGTGGTATTTTTAATATTGTCAAAGCCTTTATGTTTACTTAAAAATATGTATCCACGCTCCTTCGTTCATGGAT
>JAERTF010000120.1 GCA_016845105.1 Bacteroidota bacterium
GACTATATAGAAAAGGATATTGATATTACGGTAATTAGTGATATTTCTAAAGTAGTTGTTTTTAACACAAATCAAATTAATCCAAAGGGAAGCAAAGCTTCACAAGGAAATCAAGTTATCAAATTAAAGAGTGGCAGCAAATTAAAAGAAATTAGAAAAATGAATACAGTGACTTTTAAAAGTATTGAGTATTATAGGAAAAACATTCCTGCAACCGGTAATTACATTTTGCCTCATGATGACTTTTAATGGCAACGCTTACAGCCAAGCACATTTGCAATTCGCACAAGCCAACGCTGAAGTCAAAAATTGCAAAAGAGCTTGTCTGTCTGCCAACGCTTTTTGCCGCCCCGAAAAAACAAAATTAGGACAGTGCTAAATTGAAAATGAATGATAGAAATGAATAAAGCCCAGCAGGTAACAAAGGCTATAAAAAATAGGCGGTTTAGTAGTGGCATCAAGGTTTGTAGCCCGTTTGAACTTTATCGTAAATTGAAAAATTGCACTTCGGAATCGCCTACATTTTCATAGCCAGACCGTTGGCAGCAAGGCAAAAAAAGAGTAAATGACATACTGAATGAAAATAAAATGTATGATTCAGTACGTGAAATAATCCTGAATTAACATTGGATCAAAGAAATTTATGTATTAGATCAACAGAAATACCCAACATGATTTATTTAGAATGAATATATATTAGGGGGGGGGCGTATTAAATAATGTTCAAAATTGGTATAAAAACTAGTATGTTTGGTACTACTATTTAAAGGGAAACAGATTAATCTATTATGACTAAAAAACCCCCTTACAAGAAATGAATGAATACAAGGATAATTATAATCAAAAAAAATCATGAAAGGAGGTATTGGCAAAAGTAATTAAAAAAACACAAACAAATTAACTTCAGTTTTGCCTACTGACCATTATATATATTCAGATTTGTATTATGGTAATTTTTTGTTTGTGGTGAAGAATGACCTATACAAGCCTGGTTTTTAAATAACAAACTTTATTCTTATGAAAAAAATATTTTTAATTATAATTGTTGTAACAGTTATTGGTGGTTTAATTTCTTGTAAAAAGAATAATTCTGACAATTCTCTGAAACAGCAAGAAAATGAAATGCAACTGCACAATAATAAAATCATCTCACTTATTCAACAATTTGAGGAGAAAATGCATAGCAGTTTTAAGTCAGGCGAGATGATTGACATTGATTCCGCAGTTTGGAATATGGAGGCTTTGCAAAACTATGGATATGCCTATCCTGATTCATCGACAAAAGAATTTATTCATAAAAAATCTTATTACACAATACCTATTGATGTATATAGCAAAGTATTAATGAGTGATGTACAAGTTGTAAACAGCCTAATGGAAGACACTCTTGCATATCAGTTGTCACAGTTTCCTGAAGAAGTTAAGTGTATGAAATTTTGGGATGTAACAACGGACAGCATCGTAGGCTCAACTGCCTTTTTATCAGCAGTAGGCGGTTATGGTTTAAACCTGACAGGACCCTATTATGGTTTTGATAATGATGATGACTGGCTTTGGGGTACATTAGGTCAGGAATATGGCACACCACCTCTTGGAAAATGTGATGGCACTATGGTTGGGGTAAGTGATGGTTCCGATGAATTACAGTGGCGTTTGAATAATCCGGCTTTTCAGTCTGGTGAGCCTATTTACTTTTTTACCGATCTTGAAACCTTGGAGACAACCGGTTTTGATTGGGACGATATTGGAGGAGTATATCCACTTTATGTAGGATGGGATTACCCTGAAGATAATTGCTTAACTGATGTTATGTTAACCGATTATTTAATGAATTCAGATGATATCATTAATACTTACGATTATGAGGGCGGCTTGAGGCCGGCAGGTAAAACATTTGAGAGTGTTTATATTAGAGATGAATTGTTGCTTTTACCTAATAGCCAAGGAAAACACCTGCATTATTATTTAGTGACCTACGGAATACCATCATTTATACCCCCACCAAATTAGTAAGTTAGGCTAATAATTTTCAAAGTAATTATTATGAATAAATGAAGGCTTGATAAAACAAGCCTTCTTTCTCATTTTAAACCATAGAGCTATATGTATAGAATTACAACGATTTTAATTATGTGTATGTTAGTTTTACCCTTCATAAATGAGGCTCAAAACTCAACTTTTGAATATTCATTTATTTCAAATTCAAATGATATGGTTTATGATATTGCAGAAACATCAAATGATGATATATTCTTCTGTGGCAGTATTGCTAAAGCTTCAAACAAATAT
This sequence comes from Bacteroidota bacterium, assembly GCA_016845105.1. GTDB lineage: Bacteria > Bacteroidota > Bacteroidia > Bacteroidales > F082. Next base: position 2,290 of record JAERTF010000120.1, read on the forward strand.
TATCAATCTATGTTATTTGTTAAGCTTAATCAATATGGTGATCTCGTGGACAGCCTAACCTTAAAGATTGATGGAAGAAGTATTTTTGCAAAAAGGTTATTAAATAATTATACAAATGACTTTATTGTCGTATCAATGATTAGTGACACTTTAGTTACCAGAAATGAAACAGGATTGGCGTTATTCAATTTAGATACAGATTTTAATTTGTCAAATGGAACTATTTATAATTTTGATTCCATTTATCTTTTTGAAGAGGTTTGCGCAACAATACTTTCTAACAATAATATTTTAGCAAGTATTGCTCTAAGAATACACCCTTCAGGCCCGAGGTCATATATCTATGAGTTCAATAGTGGCTTCGATAGCATAGATAGCAAATACTACCCTGATGATTCGAGGATCATTTCTCACGTGCATGAATTGCCTAATAATAACATTTGGACACTAAATATGTTGCTGTTCAGATACGAGTTACTTGATACGAATTATAATGTTATTGAAACTCAAAAGGTTCCTCATAGCATTTTATCAAATTATGGAGTTGCATGGGAAACAGACACTTCATTTTATTTAGTAGGCCATAACACAGAAAACTTCTCTGAACCATATAACATTTCCTATATAAAACAGTATAATCCGATTGATACATCTGGTCATATATATAACTACTGGAGGAGTACAGATACCGTTGACTTTCCAGCTGTTTGGAATGGTATAGACTTTAAAAATAAAGACTCAATATTTATTGGGGGCACAAAGAACATAGACTTTTATAGTCCTTGGTACGGTTACCAAAAATCTTGGTTTGTAGTATTGCAAACAGATAGTTTACTAAATTTAAGGTGGGAACGCTTTTATGGCGGTGACGCATATTACATAATGACAAAGCTTATAGCATCAAACGATGGGGGTTGCATAATTGCAGGTCAACGTTATGACTATGAAGTCGCAACTGAAGAAGAGTTTGATATAATTATACTAAAACTAAATAATGAAGGTTTATTAACTACTACAAATGAGGATACGGTATTTAATATGCAAGAGGCCATTATTTACCCCAACCCAGGCAACGGTGTTATTAACCTAAGAATCGGGATACAACATACAGAGTCATTATTTGAGTTATTTGATATTAATGGCAGACAAATAATTAGCCAAAGATTTACCAGCTCACATGGTTCTATTACCACTACTTTTCTTAAAAATGGTACTTACATTTATAAAATAACGAATGACAATGGATTGTTTGAAGGTGGAAAATGGATAAAACAATAATATTCAAGTTTTATATTAAAATTTCTCATAAAAAGACTTGCTTCCTTAGATTTTGATTGATTTTGTATCATGATTAAAATTGACTAAATATATCTCATGCAATAATGAAACCGATCCACCAAGACAAAGCCCAGCTGCCAACACGCAATAAAAAACATAGGGCAGAAAGTGCTAATATTGAACAACATAACTTTTAATAAACGACTTGGCAACTTGAAAGATAGGTGTTTCAAAATGCCCTACGTTTTTTATTGCCAACCGTT
>JAERTF010000121.1 GCA_016845105.1 Bacteroidota bacterium
GTTGGACGAATAATAAAAGCCGCAAACATTCCAATAATTACACCTGTTTTATACATAAATTCGAGTGAAGTAATAAACTTCAACCATTTTAATCCATTTAAATAAAACAAAGGAACAATAGTCATTAATAAAAATGTTTCAAATATTAAGAATAACTTGAAATACTCACCCATTTTTTGAAACTTTTCAGGTCCAAGCCACAATGAGAATAAAGGTTCATAGATTAAGTAAGTAATCAAAATTAAGAATAAACTTAAACCAACAGAAAAGCCCCGTAAGGTTTGAAAATAGATTGTAATATTCTTACCAGATTCCTTTTTTCGGGCAACTTTTGGAAAAAGCCAACTAACAACTGCCCCAAAAGCCATATGCATATGATTAATTATAGTAGATGCCAATATGTAATAACCTGCAGTTGCAGGACCTAGGAACGCTGCAATTACAAATCTATCAATTTGATAGGCAATTACAGATACAATGGTTTGCAACCATGTCCAAAATCCAAAATGAAACAATTCTGTTCTTTCTTTAATATTTACACTCCAATTGAATCTGTATTTTGGGATCATTTTATAAATAACAATAGCCTGGACCAAAAACATAAGTATATTAATAATCAGATTACTAATAAAGATTTCAACCAAGCCCTTTCCGGCAAGTATTATAATAACCTGGGCACCTAATACAATAAATTTGGAAGCTATACTATATACAGAAGCCAAATCATATCTTTCAAAACCTTTAAAAATACTTTGCGAAAGAAGTTCCCAAAATTTCACCGATATCAAAAATGTTGCGATTAATACAACCTTATCAAGATTATCACTAATTACCTGAATACCTGCAATCAAAATCAAACTACCAATGGTTGCAATACCTATTGTACCTAAACTAATCCAAAGTATCATTTTGGTTGATGAATTTATATACGCATTTAGTTTGCTCCTGCTATTTTTTCCAATCGCTTCTGCCACATGCGCCGTTATCGAATTCCCTAATCCAAAACTAATAATGTGAACAGCTATGTATACATATGAATTAACCAACATCCATACTCCAAAATCATCTTCACCTAACCTGTTTATAAAAAAAGGTGTAAGTCCAAGAAATGCAATGGGATATAATAGTATATTGGCCAGGTTCCAAGTTGAATTAGTAATGTTCCCTGTTTGTTTCTGCATTATTTTATCTGAAATTTATGTAATAATAATATTTATTTCGTACTTAGCATAATATTTAATTCAATAAGTTTGTAAATTAAATAATACAAGATGGAAAACCAGTCATTTTCTGAATCAAAAGAAGAAGGAAAGAGAACATGGAAAGCTCTTCAAAATCAATGGGGAGAAGCGCTTGGATTTTTTGGAGCTATGTTTTCAAGCCTTATACAATACATCAAAAAGCAAGCATTGGGAATGATCATATTTGCAATAATATTTGGTGCAATTGCTGGATCATATGCATGGGTTAAAAAGGAAGTTTACCATGGTGAGATGACCGTTTCATATGCCCAACTTGAGAAGAAGATATATGGGGATATGCTTTTTAAGCTCAACCAACTATTGGATAGTAAACAATATGAAAGCCTTTCTGTTTTGCTTAATATGAGCATCGAACAGGTAAAACAAATCCATTCTATCGACAGTAGAAATATACATCGAGAGCCTCTGATTAATGATATTAGTGTTGAGAAAGTCCCGTTTTATATATTAGTGGATGTATATGATCCTGATGTATTGCCTGAACTACAAGACGCTTTGGTTAAGTACATAAGTGTTTCTGACTTTGTTAACGAAAGATTGCTCCTAAATGAACGAAATTATAAAAATGAAATAGTTCATATGAAAAGCCAGATGATATATATGGACTCGTTAAAAATGTTACTACTAAGAGATTGTAATAATATTGACGCAGATGCAGTTGTAAATCTGGAGCAGTTAAATAAGGATCAAAATGAAATATTTGGACGTATTCGTGATCTTGAAGCAGCATTACAATTCAACAAAAACATTGAAGTGATGGATGGATTTATTGCCCAAGAAATTCCATTCACAAAAACGCTTATCAAATATATTTTGTTTGGGGCAATTATAGGTATTGTAGTAAGAATATCATGGCTAATAGTTAAGTAGTCAATAGATTAATATTTAAATTAGAAAATAATAGAAAATAATTAGATGACATTAATAAAATCCATCTCAGGAATTAGAGGTACAATTGGTAATGAACCAGGAAATAACCTTACACCACTCGATATTGTGAAATTTACTGCTGCTTTTGCATCTTTAATGAAAACCAAAAGTCAGAATAAGAAACTAAAGTTTGTTGTAGGTAGAGACGCCAGAATATCAGGAATTATGGTTGAAAACATTGTTGTATCAACTTTATCGGGAATGGGAATTGACGTAATAAATACAGGACTTTCCACTACACCAACTGTTGAAATGGCAGTAATAAGCTACAATGCTGATGGAGGAATAATAATTACTGCAAGCCATAATCCAAAGCAATGGAATGCACTAAAGCTTCTAAATGGCAAAGGTGAATTTATATCGGGAGAAGATGGTGAGAAAGTACTTAAACTTGCTGAAAACGAAAATATAATATATAGCGAAGTTGATGATCTGGGGAAGGTTGAAGATAATTCATCAACGATAGAAGAACATATAAATGAAATTCTAAAACTAAAGTTGGTTGACAAAGAACTAGTAAAAAAAGCTGGTTTTAAAGTTGCTGTTGATGCTGTTAATTCAACTGGTGGAATTTCTATACCACAACTATTAAATGCTCTTGGAGTAGATGAAGTAATAGAATTATACTGTGATCCAACGGGTGATTTTCCACATAACCCCGAACCATTACCGGAAAATCTGGGAGAAATTTGTAGTGTAGTAGTAAACGAAAAGGCTGACATTGGTTTAGTTGTTGATCCCGACGTGGATAGATTAGCACTGGTAATGGAAAACGGAGAATTATTCGGCGAAGAGTACACATTAGTTGCTGTAGCTGATTATATACTTCAGTCGAAAAAAGGGAATACCGTTTCGAATTTAAGTTCGACACGAGCATTACGAGATGTTACAGAAAAAGAGGGAGGAATATATACAGCTTCTGCCGTTGGCGAAGTAAATGTTGTTGAAAAAATGAAAGAGGTTGGTGCTGTGATAGGCGGTGAAGGAAACGGTGGGGTAATTTATCCCGAATTGCATTATGGTCGTGATTCTCTGGTAGGTATTGCCTTAATATTAACCTATTTGGCAAAACGCAAAATCACCCTAACGGAATTAAAATCCGAATATGTAGAATATTTTGTTTCAAAAAATAAGATACAGCTGGATCCCAAAATGGATGTTACTGCGATCTACAATATTGTAAAGAATCATTATGAAGAGTTTCCAATTCTTACAATTGATGGTGTTAAAATTGATTTTCCAGATGGTTGGGTTCATTTAAGAACGTCGAACACAGAACCAATAATGAGAGTTTATGCTGAGAGTACATCCATGGAAAAAGCTCAGAAATATGCAGATGGTGTAATGGCTTTAATTGTCTGAAAAAATATTAAACTGGGCTAATACAAAAAGAAAGCTCTATCGGGATTGAATGTTATAAATGCGTTTGCCAGAAAATTCCATATTGTAACCAAACCAATTGCAAATACTTTGGCAACGTAGAAATTCATTTTAAACCTACTAACCAATATCCATAATAATAAAGTATTCAGTCCCAAACCTATAAGAGATATTATAAAAAACTCGGTGAACTCAACAATAACTTCCGGGTTGTGACTTTCAAATGTCCAAACCCTATTAAGAAAATAGTTTGAAGTTGCAGCTGTAATAAATCCAATTGCATTGGCAACGTATTTCGGTATATTTAGCTTTTCTTTGGTCAAATAAGTGATACCAAAGTCAACAAAAAGACCAGAAAAGCCTACAACACCAAATTTTAAAAACTTAAATAAATATGCTTGATTAAAAATACTACTCATCTATAATAATACCATTAGTATTTGTTTTTCACCATCTCTTATAATATCAACAGAAACCCTTTGCCCAGGTTTTAGTTTTTTTAGTCGTGCCATATAATCATATATATTGGTTACGGGCATTCCTTCAATTGCGATAATTTTATCACCCTTTTTCATTCCAGCTATAGATCCTGGTCCACCAGGAGTAACACCGCCAACACCAAGTCCATCGTTAGCAGTGGAAGTAAAATCAGGCATTATCCCGAATTTAACTTTCAGTCCTCCTCTTCCTCTACCCGATTGTTTGCGTACAGGTCCAGCTTCCTTATAAACTAACCTATCGTCGTTATTTACTACATCCAAAATTAAAGGATACGTAAAATCAATTATTTCTTTTTCACCCTCATAGTTTATCTTGTCAGGGTCATCAAATGGTGTATGGTAATCTTCGTGAGCGCCAGTAAAGAAAAACATAACTGGTACACCAGCACCATAAAAGCTTGCATGATCGGATGCACCATAACCTTCCGGAGAATGAGTAAAACTCATATTAGAATTATCCTCATGTTTTTTAAGTAATTCTTCCATCTGATCGGCGGTGCCTGTTCCGGCTATCATAAGTGTTCTTTTATCCTTATCCAACCTACCAATCATATCAAAGTTAACCATCAAAACAATATCTTTCAAATTTATTGTGGGCTCATTTGTAAAAAATTGTGATCCAAGCAACCCCATTTCTTCAGCTCCAAAGGCCATAAGTATAACACTACGCTTTAGGTTTTCTTTTTCAGAATTAAATTTTTCAGCAAGTTCAATAACTGCAGATACTCCGGAGGCATTATCATCTGCACCATTATGAACAGCAATGGTATCAGGAACACGTGAACCCGAACCATGACCACCCATACCAAGATGATCGTAATGTGCACCTATAACAATATATTCATTTTTTAAAACAGGATCGCTACCTTCAATAACAGCTATAATATTTTGTGTTTCCATTTCAACTCTTTCTAAATCAGTTGAAACAGATATTGTACTTGAAGTGCTAAAACCTAAGGTCGTACCATTCTCTATTATTTCTTTCTCTATTTGTTCAATCGACTTTTCATAAGATAATATACTATCTGCTAAGGCTCGAGTAATATTAATTGCCGGAAGTCCTGCCGATGCAGTTACTCTACTAAAAGTATTACCCATTAGTTTATCATCCTTACTACTAACTACTCCATTAACAAATATAATCCCTGCTGCTTTTTTGTCTCTAGCGGTTAGTACCTTATCTCTATCTCCACCATAAGCAATAAATAAGCTACTATCATTTTCAGGTTCTGGATCAGCCCTTAGTATCATAACCCATTTGCCATCCACATCAAGATTTTCATAGTCATTCCATTTCAGTGAATCATGGTTAATTTCGATACCATAGCCAGCAAATACAACTTCTGCTTCAAGTGTTGCATTTGAGGAAAAATTCATTGGTTTAAAATCTTTACCAGATACAGCATCCAAACCATTAAAAACAAGCTTATTATCATCACCAGGCTCAACACTTGTAGTTACTGAAAAATATTGAAATCCATCATCACCCATAGGTGATAATCCACTATTAATAAAACTATCTCGGATATATTCAGCAGCAATTCTCCCACCCTCAGTACCAGGTTTACGACCTTTCAGAGAGTCGGAGGCAAGGAAATAAACATGTGTTTTTAGTTCATCAACAGTAATTTCTGAGGATTGTGAGAATAATATTTCAAAAAACATTACACTTACAATTAAGAATATAGTTTTGGTGAGCTTAATCATAATACCCTTGTTTAAAATTTTTGCAAATATACATATACTGTTTTACTACTAACTATTCTATTTTAGAGAAGGTGGACTATTTTAAAACATATGCTATTTTAGAAATCGATTTGATTTAACCACAATCCATCTCTAGTCATAACCTTTGTTATTGCATTCAAAATCATTTTTATACTTTTGAAGAAAAAATAATGGTTAACGGATCACGAGAGCATAAAATAATAGTGGCATCATGGATAGCTGTTATTGGCAATGCAGTACTATCAGTTCTTAAAATATTTGTGGGAATTTTCGCAGGCAGTTTCGCGGTTATTGCAGATGGTATTGATAGTGCAAGCGATGTATTAACCTCCCTAATAACATTATTTACCGCCCATATAATTGGGCGTCCCCCTGATCCAAAGTACCCATATGGATATAGTAAGGCTGATACTGTTGCTACTAAATTATTGGCATTTATTATATTTTTTGCAGGAGCTCAATTGGCAATTTCAACAGTAGACAGGTTGATGACCCCCATAAACCTTGTGGTGCCAAATCCCATTGCCATTTATGTAATACTACTTTCAATAGTTAGCAAATATGCTCTGGCTTTCTACCTTAAAAAAACAGGTAAAAATGTTGACAGCCAAATGTTGATAGCAAACGGGCGCAATATGTTAAATGATGTAATAATATCAATATCAGTATTGGCAGGACTGGTTTTTACATTTATACTTCAAATGCCCATTCTTGATTTAGTTACAGCTTTCTTAGTTAGTTTTTATATAATGTTTGTGGCTTTCAGGATTTTTATGCAAAGCAACCGCGATTTAATGGATGGAGTATCCAATCAGGATGTCTACCAAAAAATTATAGTAGCAACAAAAAGCGTTGATGGTGTTTCAAACCCACATAGAATAAGAGTAAGAAAGATGGCACATCAATACCTGGTAGCTTTGGACGTTGAAATTGATGGAGAGGTCTCACTTAATTTGGCACATAAACTATCACATAAAGTTGAACAAAGGATAAAAGAAGAACTCCCAAACACATATGATGTACTGGTGCATCCCGAACCAATAGGTAATGACGAACCAGATGAATCATATGGTGTATCAGAAAAAATATTGGAGAAATAAATTACAACATTGAGCCTAATGTCCTATTCTGACAGTACTTATGCAAGAATAGCTACATGACATGATTTTGTCTTTTATTAACATGTATTTCATCACAACTTTTTCGTAAATTAAATGTCCCTTTTTGAACCCTTTTATATATTTGCAACCATAATTTTACTGTATAAAAAAACAATGCCATGGTTTATTTTTTTCAGTTCAACCCAATTCAATTTTTCCTAGTAGAAACACGAACAAATCTTAATGAGCTTGATCTTAGAAAATTAAGCTGGCTGTTCGGAGACTCTATGCACCTGCGAGACAAAAAACTTGAGGGTAAATTTATTGGACCACGTAAAGAAATGATTACTCCCTGGAGTACCAATGCTGTTGAGATTACACAAAATATGGGTATATCAGGTATTTCTAGAATAGAAGAAATGATACTATCTGAATCTGAAACCATGGAATATGATCCAATGCTTCAACAAGTTTATGATGGCATTGATCAGGACATTTTTCACATTCCCGAATCACCCGAACCTATTACTTATATTGATGATATTGCTGCTTATAATGAGAGTGAAGGGCTTGCACTTAGTACCGATGAGGTAGTATACCTGGAAGGAATTACAAAAATAATTAGCAGAAAACTTACAGATTCTGAGATTTATGGATTTGCTCAAATCAATTCAGAACATTGTAGACATAAGATATTTAACGGTACATTTATTATTGATGGCAAGGAAATGAAGGATAGTCTTTTTGCGCTCATAAAAAAGACATCTGCCGAAAGCCCTGATAATATTGTATCTGCTTACAAAGATAATGTAGCTTTTATAGTGGGTCCTAAAGTTGAGCAATTTGCTCCCGAAACACAGGATAAACCTGATTATTTTAAGATTAGTGATATAGATACCGTTATCTCACTAAAAGCTGAAACACACAACTTTCCAACTACAGTTGAACCGTTTAATGGAGCAGCAACCGGTACAGGTGGAGAAATTCGTGATCGCCTTGCCGGGGGAAAAGGAAGTTTACCAATGGTAGGTACTGCTGTATATATGACCTCCTATCCCAGAAATAGTGAGGATCACAGCTGGGAAAAAAACATTCCCACGCGACCATGGTTATATCAAACACCAGAAGAGATATTAATAAAAGCTTCGAATGGTGCATCAGACTTTGGTAATAAATATGGTCAGCCATTAATTAATGGTAGCCTACTAACATTCGAACATCAGGAAAACAACAAAAATTATGGGTACGATAAAGTAATAATGTTAGCTGGAGGTGTTGGTTTTGCGAAAGAAACAGATGCTAAGAAAGACATTCCTGAAGCTGGTGATGTTATCGTTGTACTTGGTGGAGATAATTATCGAATTGGAATGGGTGGAGGAGCTGTGTCTTCTGTTGCAACTGGTGAATTCGGGAATGATATTGAATTGAATGCTGTGCAACGCGCAAATCCTGAAATGCAAAAAAGAGTTGCGAATGCAATTAGATCAATGGCTGAATCCACGAAAAACCCAATTGTATCAATCCATGATCATGGTGCAGGTGGTCATCTGAATAGCCTAAGTGAATTGGTTGAAGATACTGGCGCAAAAATTAATATAAATAAACTACCTGTTGGTGATCCAACACTTTCGTTCAAAGAAATACTAGGTAATGAATCGCAAGAACGAATGGGCTTGGTTATTAAGGCAAAGGACTACCCTACTCTAGAAAAAGTATCACAACGCGAAAGAGCTCCAATTTACAATGTTGGTGAAGTAAGCGATGATATGGAGTTTATTATTACTTCTGATGAGGAAAGTTGCCCTGTTGACATGAAATTAGAATACCTTTTTGGGAAACCACCCAAAACCATATTAACAGATAGAACGGAAAAAGCTAATTTTTCGAAAGTTGATTATACAAACGAAACCTTGGACAAGTATATTATTAATGTACTTAAATTAGAAGGTGTTGCATGCAAGGACTGGTTAACCAATAAAGTTGACAGATCGGTTACGGGTAAGGTTGCCATGCAGCAATGTGCCGGCCCACTGCAACTACCTCTAAACAATTTGGGTATTGTAGCACTTGATTACCAGGGCAAAAATGGTATATCAACTGCCATCGGACATGCCCCCATTAGTGCATTAATTGACCCTGAAGCAGGTTCAAGATTAGCCATTGCCGAATCATTAACAAATTTAATATGGGCACCAGTAAAAAACCAATTACAAGGAGTAAGCCTAAGTGCAAATTGGATGTGGCCAGCCAAAAATGAAGGTGAGAATGCCAGGCTCTATAATGCTGTTAAAGCAGTTAGTGATTTCGCAATTGAATTAGGTATTAATATACCAACGGGCAAGGATTCGCTCTCAATGACTCAAAAATATCCAGATGGTAATATTGTTTATTCACCAGGCACAGTAATTATTTCAGCTGTTGGAGAAGTGACCGATATCAGAAAAGCAATAACACCAGTTATTAAAACCACTGTAGGAACGAAACTTGTTTATATCAATTTCTCAAAAACTCTATACGAACTTGGAGGTAGTAGTTTTGCCCAATCATTAAATAAAATTGGGACTAAATCACCTGACATATCAGATGCTGGTTATTTCTCGAAAGCATTCAATGCAATTCAATATTTAATTTCAGAAAACAAAATACTAGCAGGTCATGACATTAGTGCTGGTGGCCTGATAACGACTTTACTTGAGATGAATTTTGCCAATTGCGATCATGGTATGAAAATAAACCTATCTGATATCAATGAACAAGATTTAGTGAAATTATTGTTTAGCGAGAATCCAGGTATTGTAATTCAAGTTGAAGGTAATGATTCTTTGGCAACTTTAAAAGACCATGATATTGAATTCGATATAATTGGTGAGATAATACCAGAAAGAAAGATTGATTTAGAACATGGTAACAAAAACTATATTCTGGACATTGATCGTTTGAGAAAATTCTGGTTCCATACTTCATACAATATGGATAAAAAACAAAGCGGTGAAGGACCAGCTCACTGTAGGTTTAAAAACTATAATAAGCAAGATCTACATTATAATTTCAATAGTCACTTTTCTGGGAAAGCGGCTGATCAGGGTATAGAAATGAGTCGTAGAACTTCTTCAGGTACAAAAGCAGCCATTATCCGTGAAAAAGGAGTTAATGGTGATAGAGAAATGGCATACGCACTGCATCTTGCTGGGTTTGACGTAAAAGATGTTCATATGACGGATTTAATTGCCGGGCGTGAAGATCTTACTGATGTAAATATGATAGTTTATGTTGGAGGGTTTTCAAATTCGGATGTACTGGGATCTGCCAAAGGATGGGCTGGGGCCTTTTTGTTTAACAAAAAAGCCAAAGATGCACTTGATGGTTTTTATGCACGTGAAGATACACTAAGTCTAGGTGTATGCAATGGTTGCCAGTTAATGGTAGAACTTGGTCTTATTTATCCTGAGCATCCCGAAAAACCAAAAATGTTACATAATGATTCCGGAAAATTTGAATCAGGATTTGTAAATGTAAATGTAAATGAAAATAATTCGGTGATGCTCAAATCTTTGTCAGGTATGAGATTAGGAATTTGGGTAGCCCATGGGGAAGGAAAATTTAGTTTCCCTTATTATCATGACAGTTATCATAGAGCAATGACATATAGCTATGATCTTTACCCAGGTAATCCAAATGGTTCTGATTGGGAAACTGCCGCCATCTATTCAAATGATGGACGTCATTTGGCAATGATGCCCCATCTGGAGCGGGCATTTTTACCATGGCAATGGCCATATTATCCCGAAAGCCGTAAAAATGATGAAATAACCCCTTGGATTGAAGCATTTGTTAATGCAAGAAACTGGATTACTGAAAAAACAAAAGGATAGTTACCTGGTAATTTTGAAAATATTTTAGTCAATTAGCAGGAAATATTTATCTCATTATTATGATAAATATCATAATACACTATGTTAATAAATAACACCAGAAAATACTTTACTCCGCCAAGTTTTATCAGCTGTTATATAATTAACTAATCCTCTTAATATTACCATATTTTTTAATTTAGAATCAATATAAATTCACAACAAATCAAATGTTAACTAATGTTAATATGCTGATATAGTATATTTTTGTATTTAAGATTTATAACACTTAAATTATTTTAATAAACTCATAAATATGAAAAATTTAAAGTTCTCATTTATCTTTATTGCTCTAATTTCTCTTCTACCGGGAAGCATTATTGCACAAGATATTAATATCTCAGCGGAGGTACGTCCAAGATTTGAATTTAGAAACGGTTATAAAACACTTATACCTGATGGAAAAGATCCAGCAAGTTTTATATCTCAACGTACACGTCTAAATGCATTTTTTGGAAATGCCACCTTTAAAGCAAAACTTAGTCTGCAGGATGTTAGAGTATGGGGTGATGTGCCACAGCTAAACAAAAGTGATGTTTATGGTACTACTATTCACGAAGCATGGGGAGAAATTATTTTATCGAAGAAATTCTCTGTTAAACTAGGACGACAAGAGATTGCTTATGATGATCAAAGAATATTTGGTAGTGTAGGTTGGGCACAGCAAGCACGTAGCCACGATGCTGCAATTATTAAGTATAATCCTACCAAAAACCATAAAATCAACATTGGGCTAGCTTTTAATGCCAATGGAGAAACCCTTTACAAAACTGATTACACAGGTAGCTACAAGAGCTTCCAATATTTATGGTACCATGGTACTTTTGACAAAGTAGGTGTTAGCTTTTTAACACTTAACAATGGAGTAGCATATATGGATAAGACTGATACAGCTAATATTAAACAAAAAGTTGCATATAGTCAAACAATTGGACCAAGAGTAACTTTTAAAGGAGATAAAATCAGCGCAAACGGTGCCTTTTATTATCAAGGTGGAAAAGATAAATTCAATAATTCATTGTCAGCAATGTATTTCTCTGCAAATGTTGCCTTTAGTGTTTCAAAGAAATTTAATGTAGGAATCGGTGGTGAATATTTATCAGGTACTACATCAGAAAATCAAGCTAAAGCGGGAGAAACCGATAAATCCTTTAAGCCTTACTATGGAACAAATCATAAATTTAATGGATGGATGGATTATTTCTACGTAGGAAGTTATATGTTTAGTAATGGGTTAATAGATATTAACTTACCTTTGGTGTTTAAAGTTGAGAAATTCACCTTTAAATTAATACCACATTATTATATGGCGGCAGCTACTGTTGCACAACAACAAACAGATGGTACATGGAAAGACTATAGTAATAGCCTAGGTACGGAAATTGACTTTACTGCAATTTATGCTTTATCAAAAAGTATGGTTGTAAGTGCTGGATATTCACAAATGTTTGCAACAGAATCGATGCAAGTGCTTAAAGGTGGCAATTATAAGAACACAAATAACTGGGCTTGGGTAATGTTAACATTTAAGCCTACATTTTTTCAGTCTAAGTAGGAATCTTTAAAAACAATAGGCATGTCAAAATTTTTAAAAGCGATATTACCTCCGAAAAATTGGCAATTTGCAGTTGCTCTTACTGCTGGTGTGCTTTTCGGTTTGTCGGCTTATATACTTTATATTTCCAATGCGACATCCTATATGTCGGATGATCCAACTACTTGTATTAATTGTCATGTTATGAATACTCAATATGCAGGCTGGGCAAAAAGTTCACATCGTGAAAAAGCCACTTGCAACGATTGTCATGTACCCCAAGACAGTTTTATTAACAAGTATTATTTCAAAGCTAAGGATGGTTTACGTCATGCAACAATGTTTACTTTACGTAAAGAACCCCAGGTTATTGTAATTAAAGAAGAAGGAAGTGAAGTAGTTCAGCAAAACTGTATTCGTTGTCACAACGACCTAATTACCGACAATAAAATGTTGTCAAAAACGAAAGAGTTCGATCATTTTAGAACAGATGGACGTAAATGCTGGGAATGTCACCGCGAAGTACCACACGGACGTGTACGAAGCCTATCATCTGACCCAAATGCATTTATACCAGACAATAGAAAGCCAATCCCGAATTGGATAAATAAATTAGTAAAGTCAAAAACCAATTAAAATATAAGTACCATGAGTAATAAAAGAAAACCAATAGTTAACTGGATACTATTTTTTGTAACAATAGTTGCTGTTTTCCTCTTAGGTTTACTAGCATCGTCAATTACCGAACGCAGAGCTGAAGAAGTTACAAGCTGTAAACCGGAAGTTAAAATCGGAGAATGGGAGCCTCGTAATGATGTTTGGGGGAAAAACTATCCATCAGAATTTGAATCATTCGAAAAAACAAGTGAATCTAACTTTGCTACCAAATATAATGGTAATGCAATGATAGATATGTTGGAAGTTGATCCTAGACTTGTTGTATTATGGGCAGGATATGGTTTTGCAAAAGATTATAACCAAGGTCGTGGACACCAATATGCTATTTCTGATTTAAGGAACAGTTTAAGAACTGGCGGACCTGTTGATGATAAATCAGGTCCAATGCCTTCAACCTGTTGGACATGTAAAAGTCCTGATGTTCCCCGTGTTATGAATGAAGAAGGTGTGAAAGAATTTTATACAGGTAAATGGGCTGGCTTAGGTTCTGAAGTTGTTAATCCAATTGGATGTGCCGATTGCCATAACAATGAAACAATGGATCTACAAATTTCAAGACCTGCACTTGTTGAAGCTTTCGAACGTTCTGGCAAAGACATCAACAATGCTACTCACCAAGAAATGAGATCATTGGTATGTGCACAATGTCATGTTGAATATTATTTTGACAAGAAAAGACCTGGTGCTGAAGGTTCTGCATATTTAACTTTCCCTTGGGATGGAGGTATGTCAGTTGAAGCTATGGAGGAGTATTATGACAATATTGAGTTTAAAGACTGGACCCATAAACTAAGTAAAGCACCCATGCTTAAAGCTCAACATCCTGGATATGAAGTTTATTTAACCGGTATCCATGCTGAGCGTGGTGTAAGCTGTGCCGATTGTCATATGCCTTATATGAGTGAAGGTGGTAAAAAATATACCGATCATCACATCCAATCTCCACTTAATAACATCGAAAATTCATGTATGGTTTGCCATAAGGAGAAAACTACACAATTACTTAAAGATGTTTATGACCGTCAGGATAGGATAATTGAAGTAAGAGATGACCTCGAGGAACTAGTAGTTAGAGCACATGTTGAAGCTATGACTGCATGGGAATTGGGTGCTACTGAAGCTCAAATGGAAGATATACTACAAGACATTCGCCATGCACAATGGAGATGGGATTATGCTGCTGCAAGTCATGGTGGATCATTCCACTCACCTGTTGAAACAGGTAGAGTTATTTCTACAGGTATTACAGTTGCACAAGAAGCTAGGATTAAACTTGCTCGATTACTGATTGAATTAGGATATGAAGGTGAAGTACCATATCCAGATATTTCAACAAAAGCAAAAGCACAAGAGTTTATCGGACTTCCTGTTGAGAAATTAAAGACTGAGAAAGAAAAATTCTTAAAAGAATTGGCTCCTAAATGGGATAAGAAAGCCAAAGAGAGAGAGTCGAAAATGCCGATTGTTTATACAAATAATTAAGAACTATTACCAATAATTGGAAAAGGCTATTCTGTATTTAACAGAATGGCCTTTTTGATTTAGATTATTATCATCATATTTGTCCATTTAAATCTATGATTACTGAAAGAAAAGTTTGGGATCACCCTTGGGATTATAAAGAGGGAATAATAATTACCCTAACTATTTTGTTACTTGGTTTTACCTTAGAATATTCAACGGGAGGTGCTGGAATAACCCATCTGATAGTTTACCCAAACAATATTTACTTTGGAATTGGCTTTGTAGTAATACTACTATTAATATCATTATTTGGTCGTAGTTCACCTGTTGTTGAGTGGCTTGAAAGTATACCAGCTGCCATCTTCTCCATAGGTCTATTGTTGTTTGTGAGCTTACTAATGGGGTTAACAATGCAATATGACAATAACGCAACAGGACTTATCAGGAAGCTTGGCCTATCACATATTGTTACATCATGGCCTTATATGCTATCAAATCTTTTCCTACTAATTACTTTGGGGCTTATTACAATTAAAAATTTAAGATCGTTTAGATGGAATAAGATAGGGTTTATTGTAAGCCATGTTGGATTGTGGATAGTACTATTTGGTGCTAATTTCGGAACACCCCAAATGCAAAGGCTACAGATGGAAGTTCATGAAGGTGAAATAGTTAACACTTCAGTAGACATATCAACAAATGAAAGCCACACAATGCCTTTTGCAGTTAAGTTAGTTGATTTTATACTTGATGAGTATAATCCCAAATTAGCTCTAATAAATAATAAAAGTGGCAAGGTTTTTCAGACTAATGGGATGGGCTTAATGATAATTGATTCAGGGGCTTCGTCAAATATTAATGAATGGCATATTACCGTTGATGAATATTTATACTCATCGGCAAAAGCGGGCAATAAGTACTATAGCATAAATGAAATGGGAGCTGCACCGTCTGCATTTATTACAGCAATTAATACCAACGGCAACACGGTTGAAGGTTGGATTAGCTGTGGTAGCTATAACCGACCATATGAATCCTTGAAACTAGACGATAATTATTCGGTGGTAATGCTTTTCCCCGAACCCAAAGAGTTTACGTCAGTTATTGAGATATACAAACCGAATAGTGATCCAATTTATGTAAATCTAAAAGTAAATAAACCCATGGTTGTTGATGGCTGGAAACTATATCAACTAAGTTATGATTCAAAATTGGGTAAATGGTCAGATATCTCAGTAATTGAGTTAATTCGTGATCCTTGGTTACCTATAGTTTATACTGGTATTTTTTTAATGCTGATTGGTGCAATATATATGTTTTGGATGGGAACTTCAAATAGAAAAACAAAAGTTGATGATAAACCTAATAAAACTAATTAATTATGGATTGGGGTAACTTTCCTGTTATGGCAATTATAATTTCATCCTTATGGATAGTAGGTATTATACTAATTGGTATTAATAAAAATAATAGATGGCTAAAATTATCAGGGAAATCATTATTGGTATTAGGCATTATAATACTTAGCACCTTACTGGCAACACTTTGGGTACAGCTTGAACGCCCGCCACTAAGGACCCTCGGAGAAACACGACTTTGGTATAGTGTATTTCTTGCTGCCATCGGACTAATATTCTATCTAAGGTGGAAATACTATTGGTTTATAGTTTATAGCTTTTTCATGGCAGGTTTGTTTTTAGTTCTTAATATTTATATGCCCGAGAATTTCAACAAAACATTAATGCCAGCGCTACATAGTCCTTGGTTTGTACCCCACGTTATAGTTTACATTATAGCATATGCTCTGTTGGGAGCATCCAGCATAGTTGCTGTGGTTCAGTTATATTACAATTATAAAGGCCAAAACAAACAACATAATGCTATTCAGTTAAGTGACAACTTAGTATATCTTGGGTTTTCGTTCTTAACAATGGGACTACTATTTGGAGCATTGTGGGCTAAGGAAGCCTGGGGTCATTACTGGACATGGGATCCCAAAGAAACGTGGGCATTCTTAACCTGGGCTGTCTACCTGATATATATTCATGGTCGAATTAGAAATTCAATAAAAGTAAACACTGCACTTTGGATACTTGCTATGGGATTTGTAATTCTTTTGATGTGCTGGTTTGGAGTAAATTATTTACCTTCTGCTGCCAATAGTGTTCACACTTATTCAAATGCTTAATAACTACTTTGGAGCCTTTATAAGAAGGTAAATTGCAATAAATGTAAAAATTATATTTGGTATCCATGAAGCAATAAATGGAGATAGGTTTCCAAATGTTGAGAAAACCGTTGAAACCTGCATAAGCAATATATAACTAAAGGTTAATCCTATTCCTACACCCAAATGCATTCCAATTCCTCCCCTAACCTTCCTGCTAGATAATGCTACACCAATTACAGTAAGTATAATAATTGCCACCGGACCCGAAGCTCTTTTGTTTTTTTCAACTTCAAATTTCTTATATGCCTTTGATCCTTTTTGCTTTTCGGAAATTATATATTCGTTTAATTCAAAATAATTCATTTCCTCAAACTTTTCTTTGATCTTATACAAATCCTCAGGTACAAGTGAGAAGGTTGTATCCAACTCAACACCCTTTTGTATATTATGACCAAGACTGTCTATTGTTCTGATATAATAATTCTTGAACCGCCAACTTCCATCAGTTGTATCCAAGAAAATACGATCTGCCATCAATTTATAGACCATCCTCTGACCATCAAACTTCTCCAATGAAAATTTATAACCCGTTTGCAACTTACTATTATATGATTCAACAAAAGCATATGTATTGGGAGCAATTTGCAGATGTAAGTTTCTGGATTTATCTCGGGTAAGATTTTCCATATAAGTATTCTTAAATACCCTTCGTTCTTCATTCGTTTTGGGAATCAAAAAATTACCAAGATAAAAGGACATTATAGCCAATAAAACAGCTGATATCATATAGGGATAAAGTAACCTCCTAAAACTAACCCCACTACTCAAAATGGCAATAATTTCAGTATTACCAGCCAGTTTAGAGGTAAAAAAGATTACCGAAATAAATGTAAATAGATATATGAAAAGGTTTATAAAATATGGGATAAAATTGAGATAATAATCAAAGATAATAGCTTTAAGGGGTGCCTCTTTTTGTATAAAACTATCAATGTTTTCACTAACATCAAAAATTATAACAATCAGTATAAGCAATGATATGGCATAAAAGAACGTTCCCAAAAACTTCTTAATTATATATATATCAATTATTTTTAACATCTTCTTTGATAAAACTATAACAAATCAACCACAGTTTTCAACTCCCATTTATAATCTTCTTGCTACTTTTTCAACCATCGAATTTTTCCAAGATGAAAAATCTCCTTCAATAATATGTTTACGAGCTTCACGAACCAGCCATAAATAAAATGCAAGGTTATGCTGACTTGCAATCATACTTCCAAGCATTTCTTTGGCAACAAATAAATGTCTTAGATATGCTTTTGTATATTGTTTATCAACATATGAATCACCTTCATCGTCAATCAATGTGAAATCATTCTTCCATTTCTCATTTCTAATGTTGATAATTCCATTTTTCGTAAACAACATCCCATTTCTGCCATTTCGTGTTGGCATAACACAATCAAACATATCAACACCTAGGGCTATTCCTTCTAGTATATTTGCCGGAGTTCCCACACCCATCAAATAACGTGGTTTATCCTTTGGAAGTATATTACATACCAAATCGGTCATTTCATACATCATTTCGTGAGGCTCTCCTACTGACAACCCACCAATTGCGTTCCCAAAAGCACCTCGTGAAGCAATGTACTCAGCTGATTGCTTTCTTAAATCCTTATATGTACTTCCCTGAACAATGGGAAATAGATATTGCTGGTAATCATATTTTGGCGTGGTTTCCTCAAACCTGGCTATACACCTATCAAGCCATCTGTGGGTAATTCCCATCGATTTCTTAGCATAGTTATAATCGCATGGGTATGGAGTACATTCGTCAAATGCCATAACTATATCAGCCCCAATACTTCGTTGTATATCCATAACATATTCTGGTGTAAAGTTATGTCTTGATCCATCAATATGGGACTGAAATACAACACCCTCTTCAACTAGTCTTCTTCTTTCTGACAATGAATAAACCTGATATCCACCACTATCAGTAAGAATTGGTTTATCCCATCCATTAAACTTATGAAGTCCGCCTGCTTGTTCAATTACACCTAATCCCGGTCTTAAATAAAGATGATATGTATTACCAAGTATAATATCAGCAGCTATATCGTTCTTAACATCGTTTATATGTATTCCTTTTACAGAGCCTATGGTACCAACCGGCATAAAAATTGGCGTTTGGATCTTACCGTGATCAGTTGAAATTTCTCCGGCTCTTGCCGAGCTACCAGAATCAGATACTTGAAGTTTAAATTGCATTAATAAAAATTTTAGCAAAGATACGGGATTTAGCATAAGTTGGATAATTTTGCATCTATGGATATAACATTACTAGATATAAATCTTACCATATTTGAAATTATTGTGGCTTCAGTTTTCCTAATATCTGCTGTGGTTCAAATTCTATACCAGCTGATCGTCTTCTCGAGATTGGCTTTTTACAAGGAAAATAAAGAAATGGCTACTAATTACCAGCCTGTTTCTGTAGTAATTTCGGCACATGATGAAGATTATAATTTACGGAAAAACCTACCACTAATATTAAAACAAGATTATCCTAATTTTGAAGTAGTTGTTGTAAATCATGCATCTACCGATGATACCGCCCAGCTTCTATCTGACTTAAAGCGTGAATTTGACAATCTACAAATTGTCACCATTAATCAGGATTTGAATTTTTTTAAAGGGAAAAAATTTCCATTATCAATAGGTATCAAATCTGCAAAAAATGAGATATTGCTTCTTACAGATGCTGATTGCAAGCCCAATTCAAACAATTGGATAAAGATGATGTCTAAGAATTACACTTCAAAAACCGAAGTAATATTAGGTTATGCACCTTATGCAAAATCTCCGGGATTATTAAACCTAATAATTCGATATGATACATTTATTATCGGCTTACAATATTTATCATATGCACTTATGGGCATTCCTTACATGGGTGTTGGCAGAAACTTAAGTTACCGAAAATCAATATTTTATAAAAACAAGGGTTTTACCTCTCATTACAATATATCATCGGGCGACGATGATTTATTTATCAAACAAGTATCTACAAAAACCAATACTAAAATTGAAATATCGGAGGATAGTTTCATGTTCTCTGAACCCAAAAAAACATTTAGCTCCTGGTTCACACAGAAACAACGACACTTATCTACAAGCAGTTACTATTCTCCACTGTTTAAGATCCTATTGGGTGGCTTCAGTCTTTCATTGTTATTTTATTACATATCACTTTTCCTACTTATAGTAAATAACGTATTATTAATTCCTACTTTATCTATTATCGCAGTTGTCTTTGCAACTAAATTTTTCATTCAAAAAAAAGCTACTTCTAAGTTACACGAAAATCAAATATTGCTATTTTCGCTGTTTGGTGATATTGTTTATTTGATTTTAATGTCAATTATATCAATATTGAGCATAATTAGAAAACATAATAATTGGAAGTGAATCAAAAGTTAACAGAAAAGGGACAAAGGGATTATAAGCTAATATTGCTTGCTCTAAATCAGGGTGACCAACATGCTTATGCTGAACTAATGCACCATTATCGAGATTCACTTTATTTTACAATGTTAAAAATGACTGGCGACCAGCATGATGCAGATGACCTCACCATCGAGGCGTTTGGTAAAGCTTTTAAAAACCTTCGGCAATATACGTCTGAATATGCTTTTAGCACATGGCTTTTTAAAATAGCCACCAATAATTGCATCGATTTCATGCGCAAAAAAAGTAAGGGTAGCCTTGCCATTAATTCAAATATAGGGGAAGAGGAAATATCCACTCAAATTAGTACCCAAAGTCTTGATCCGGAAGAGCAATTTATTAGAGCTCAAAAGATTGACTTAATGCATGAAGTTGTCCAAAGGTTGAAACCTCATTACAAAAAGCTTATCGAGATGAGGTATTTCAAAGAGTATTCATATGAGGAGATTGCTCAAGAACTAAGTTTACCTTTGGGAACTGTAAAAGCACAACTCTTTAGATCTCGAGAGTTTTTATACAATATCCTAAAAAACTCAAAGGAGAAAATTTAGTTTCTTTAGAAAAAAGTATCTTCTATATACTTACCAGAAAATTTTTTTCTGACTTCATAACATATATCCGTGCTTTAATTATTGTTTAAAAATAACACTAATGAACCTCATCGTTGCAAGCAAGGTATCAATGATGGATTTTTTTATCGTGCTCCATGGGGCAGGGAAAAGACCTGCCTTATGGCAGGCATAACTCATTAGATCCCTCGCCTATGCACGCGATCAGTTCGTCTAATCAATTTTGTTACTCAAAACTGTAGACTCACTGATTCAAATCACAATAATGTCTAATGCAATTTATACCTATTGTGTTAAGTAAAACCAAAAAAGTGTACTAATTTTGTTGCTATAATTTCATGCCAAATTTTATGAACAATTCTGATTTTAAAAACAGTATATTAGCTGGTATTCCTCACGAACTACCACAATTAAAAGAGCTGGATTCAAAAGTAAGCCATGCCCCAAAACGAAAAGATATATTATCGGCTGAAGAAAAGCGTCTGGCAATAAAAAATGCCCTTCGCTATTTTCCGGTATCTAATCATATGATACTTGCAGTTGAGTTTGCAGATGAACTAGAAAAATACGGTCGGATTTACATGTACAGGTTTCGTCCTGATTACGAAATGTATGCGAGACCAATAAATGAATACCCATATAAATGCAAGCAAGCAGCCGCAATTATGCTGATGATTCAGAATAATTTAGATCCCGCGGTTGCACAGCATCCTGAAGAACTTATTACTTATGGAGGAAATGGAGCCGTATTTCAAAATTGGGCGCAATATTTGCTTACTATGCAATATTTGGCCACTATGTCTGAAGAGCAAACTCTTGCCATGTATTCAGGACATCCAATGGGTTTGTTTCCATCGCATAAGGAGTCACCAAGAGTAGTTGTTACCAATGGCATGGTTATACCTAATTACTCGAAACCAGATGATTGGGAAAAGTTTAATGCACTAGGTGTTTCTCAATACGGACAAATGACGGCCGGTTCATATATGTATATCGGACCCCAAGGAATAGTGCATGGAACTACCATAACAGTAATGAATGCCGCAAGAAAAGTTGCCAATAAAAATGAAGATCCATTTGCTGGTAAATTATTTGTTACATCTGGTTTGGGTGGTATGTCGGGAGCACAACCAAAAGCTGCTAATATTAGTGGGGTTATTTCTGTTACAGCCGAAATTAATCCCATGGCATCTCACAAGAGGCATGAGCAAGGTTGGGTAGATGAAATAATCAGTGATCTTGATCAACTTGCAACACGAGTTCGTGAAGCAAAACAAAACAAGGAAGTTGTATCTATTGCTTTTGATGGCAACATTGTTGATGTATGGGAAAAATTTGAAAAAGAGAACATATTTATTGATTTGGGCTCCGACCAAACATCATTGCATAATCCTTGGGCTGGTGGTTATTATCCGGTTGGGTTGTCATACGAAGAGTCAAATGAGATGATGGCTAATGATCCTGTATTATTCAGAGAAAAAGTACATGAATCATTACGACGTCAGGCAGATTCAATTAATAAGCATACTGCCAATGGCACATATTTCTTCGATTATGGGAATGCTTTCTTACTTGAAGCATCAAGAGCAGGAGCTGATGTTTTGGATGAAAATGGTATCGATTTTAAATATCCCTCATATGTTCAGGATATTATGGGGCCAATGTTTTTTGATTATGGTTTTGGTCCGTTTAGATGGGTTTGTACCTCAGGTAAACCAGAAGACCTTGATTTAACTGATAATATTGCAACAGAAGTATTAAACAAACTTATGGTGGAATCAACAGATGACATTAAAAGTCAGATGGCTGATAATATACAATGGATTAAAGGAGCGAAAGAGAATAAACTCGTTGTGGGATCTCAGGCTAGGATACTTTATGCTGATGCAATAGGTCGAATTAGTATAGCCACAGCTTTTAATAAAGCGATTAAAGAAGGTAAACTATCAGGCCCGGTTGTACTAGGTCGAGATCATCACGACGTAAGTGGTACTGATTCTCCATTTCGGGAAACATCAAATATTTATGATGGATCGAGTTTTACAGCAGATATGGCCATACAAAATGTAATTGGAGACTCCTTTAGAGGAGCAACATGGGTTAGCATCCACAATGGTGGTGGAGTTGGCTGGGGTGAAGTTATAAATGGTGGATTCGGAATGTTACTGGATGGAAGTCATGAAGCTGATAGACGATTAAATAATATGCTCCATTGGGATGTAAACAATGGAATATCTCGTCGTAGTTGGGCAAGAAACAAGGGTGCAATTACAGCCATTGAAAGGGCTATGGAACAAAACCCAAATTTAAGAATTACAATACCTAATATTGCTGATGATGAGTTAATTGATAATATAATAGTTTCTTTATAAACCAATTACTGTTTTATTTGCTTTAGATTTTTTCCCAATTAATGAATGTAAAAATAGTTCCCATACGTGTTGGAATTTGCAATTGCTACCTTATCATACAAAACAGGAGTTGTATACTTGTTGATACTGGCGTTGCAGGAAATATAAAGAAAATCATTTCAGCTATTACTTCAAGGGGTCTTGAGTTAAGTGATCTTAAATTAATATTTTTAACACACTCTCATTACGATCATGCTGGTAATGCAAAGGAGTTGAAAGAATTAACGGGTGCACGTCTAATTGTTCACGAAAGTGAAGCAAAATACCTAAGGAAAGGGTATCACCCTATTCCCAAGGGAACTTCTGCAATTACCAAATTATTAGTTTGGATCGGAAAGCTTAATGAACGGCCACGTGCTGCTTTTAATTCAATATGTCCAGATATCGTTTATTCAAATAAGCTTGATTTAAATGAGTTTGGATTCGAGGCACAAATAATACACACACCGGGCCATACCAAGGGCTCATCAACTTTAGTAATAGACAATAATTCATTTGCCGGAGATTCTATTTTCAATATTGCTGGCAGAATCTATCCTCCATTTGCCAACGATACTGAACAGTTGCTTTTTTCATGGAAACTGCTTTTAAGTTATAAATCAAAATTTTATTACCCTGCCCACGGTAAAAGAATAACCTATGATCAGCTACTCAAAGAACTAGAGAGAAAACAATAATCTTATGACCATCATGCAGTTAACAAGGTAAAAATATGTAACTTTGAAACCCTATATTTACCGTAATGAGTATTAACAAAACATCATCTGTAATTTTAATTCTACTGGTTATTGTTTCAGGGTGCAGAAAACATGATCAATCGATTCCTTTATGTACAATAATTTCACCAGCAAACAATTCCAAAGTTATACACGGACATTCAATTTCAATAAATTCAATTGTTAAATCCAATGCAAGCTTCATCCAAAGTGTTGAATTTATAGTAGATGATAGTATCTTAGAAACTTCCCTTGCTTCTCCCTACAATTTTCTATTTAAAACTGTAAACCATTCCATTGGCAATCATGAAATTAGGATAATTGCCAGGGATAATATGGGGCTAACATCCGAAGACAAAATCACCATTATAATAGTAGAATATACTCCACCAACCCCAATTGTCGATTCAAGAGATGGTAATTACTATCAAGTTAAGGAAATTGGAGATCAAGTTTGGATGTCGGAAAATCTCAAATTTAAAACAGAGTTAGCATTATTTGTGAATAACAATGATAGCTATACAAATGAATATGGGTATTTGTACCAAACTAATACTGCTATGGGAGCTGATATTTGCCCAGACGAATGGCACATACCCGCACCTGATGATTGGAACAAATTATTCGAACACCTGGGAGGGATAGATATTTCTGGAGGAAAACTTAAGAAATCTGGATATAAGTACTGGTTGTCACCAAATACCGGAGCTACAAATGAAAGTGGTTTTTCGGCTCTAGCTGCAGGAAGTTTAACCAATGATAGCATAGCTGATGCCTTTGGATCTTCGGCTCGGTTCTTCACATCGACATATGGTACATATATTCATTTAAATCATGATTCAAATAAAGCCGAAATAATACATTATCACCCGTTAAATGAATATTACAGTATAAGATGTTTAAGAAATTACTAAAACATGAGCCTTATTCAAATATCATGTATTATGAACAAAGTTTATTAAGTGGATAAGTGACAAAAGATTTCTGAATCCACCATATTGAATATCAT
>JAERTF010000122.1 GCA_016845105.1 Bacteroidota bacterium
CAATTATGTGTATTAAAAAACCATTTCTTTGATATTTTTGGCAATTACAAAATATTACAAATATATTATGACAAGTATTTATAGGTGGGTAATAGGGCTGATATTGATATTAGTAGCATCGCTAACAATTTCTGCACAGAATGGCTATAAAATTAAAATTAGCATTGATGGATATATTGATTCAACATTATTACTTACTTCCTATTTCGGAGATAAAATAAAACTTGTAGATACTGCATATTCAAATAAACCCGGAGAATTTACTTTTATTGGTAGCAAGACACTACCAGGAGGAATATACATGGCAGTTAGCCCCCAAAAAAAGAAACTTTTTGAATTTATAATTAGTTCGGAACAAGATTTTACACTTTCAACAGATACCTCAAACTATGCAATGAACATGAAAGTTAAGGGGTCAAAAGACAATAAAGTATTTTATAACTATTTAAGATATAATGAGAAAAAATATCAACAAAGTATTAAACTAAAAGCAGAAATTGATTCGTTGGATAATTTATCCGTCAATACTTTAAGTTTAGTAGCTAATCGTGATTCACTTAATAATGAAACCATACAATATAAGTTAGATTTAATAGAAAAGTATAATGGATCATTTGTTGCGGCTCTTTTAAATTCAATGAGAGATATTGAAATTCCAGATTCCATAAGCAGTTCAAGTGATAGTACTCTGGCATTTAAATACTACAAACGACATTTTTGGGATAATATGGACTTAAGTGATAGTAGCCTACTTAGAACACCTGTGTATATGCGAAAGTTTAAACAATATTTTGAACAAGTTGTTGTATTTAATCCCGATTCAGTTATAGTTGAAATTGACAGAGTTATCTCTAGTTCTAGACCGTCGCAAGAAGTTGTTAGTTATTTAGTTTGGTATTTTATTTCGGAATATCAAAACCCTAAATTCATGGGGTTTGATAAGGTTTTTGTGCATCTTGTTGATGAATATTTCAGTAAAGAAGAAATAGCTAATTCTACTGCATCTATTTTAAACTCATTGCAAGAAAGGGCAGATAAAATTCGACCAATTCTTCTGGGCAAAGATGCACCCCAATTGCTATTGATTGATTCGCTTGGTGGCCTTGTTTCCTTTAGGGAGATTACAAATGAATACACCATAATATTTTTTTGGGATTCGGAGTGTGGAATTTGTGGAAAGGAAATTATTGAGCTACAAAAGCTTCGAGAACTATCCGATTATGATATAGAAGTATACTCGGTTAATGTTAATAGTGATCTTGAAAAATGGAAAGTTGCTGTTAATGAAAAAAATGTTCCAGGTATTAATGTAAATGGAACAAGAAGCGCAACAAAGGATTTTCATGACTTATATGATATATATGGAACTCCGGTAATTTATGTTCTTAACAAGGAAAAGCAAATAATTGCCAAGCGTATCGGCGCGAATAAAATTATCGAATTCATCGATAACTATGAGATTCAATCCTTAAGCGAATAACAGGGTTGTAAATTACTTTTAATTCCTGGGTTTTGGTTTTTATTTATATATCACTAACCGACTTTTTATTGTGTGAATATTTATGACTTACGAATTGAGAAGACGTATATTGAGATACCCAATTCACATTAACCTTTTTTTCACTGTCCTGAAAACTCAATAAAGATATTCCTTTGCGAAACACCAACTCATAGTCAATGTTAATGGTAATATCAAAGCAGACATCCTTTGCATTTAAATAATTGTCTAATTATAATAAGTTCTGCTAATTATTAAATATTCATTTTTTTTTATTAATATGCATCTCTGAAATAATATGATTCCATTTAGGTTAATTGCATGGAAATCATATAAATCAATCGGATTAAATTTAAAATATGAACAACATCTATTCTAAAACTGACAGTTTTCCATATACATCCTTTTCATCTCGTAATTATATAAATTACATTTTTTACATATTACTTTTTACAACTGTACTAAGTCCGAAAAATAGTCTCTCGGAAGGATCAAAAGAAATTTTTCAGGGAAATTTTGATACAAGGTTGTATTTGTGCAGTGATTTTGTAGATCAATGTGATTGGTTTGGTGGTGATAGATCTCAATTTGCTGTTTATGGATGTAATGAAGAAGATAGACTCTATTTTAATGTATTTAATACTGATGAAGTTGTTTATTTAGGTCTCAACGGACAAACATTTTTTAACAATAAGCTTGTTTATCGCGTCCGAAACCTTGCAGGAGATATTATAATCCCTGAATCAGATTTTCCAACGACTGATATTGACGATGGATATATATCAAGTATTGATGAAGCACGTGTTGGCCCAAATCAAATAGTTGGCATAGGAGGATATGATGCCATCGAGTTTACATTACCAGATGTTGGATCTTATTATATTGAATTTCAGAGAGTAAGCACTAATACAGGATTGCCTAATCCTGGTGGTTTTGAGATAGAACTATTCGATATTACTGTAGCAAATACGATAACAAATACGGCCAAACCAGGGCGTTTGTATTCAAAAGCTTGGCAATTTTACGAATATGATAATTGCTCAGCTGAGTTTTACATATATTCAAATGATAGTATAATTACATCATTGGAATTAAATGACATGGACGGTGGAATATGGGTTACTTTTTGCAATCAAACAGGATGCGGTACTTCAGGAAATTTTGAGTTAGATAGAAAATCAGTCCCTGACGAACAAGTTTATGCGCCAGAGTATAAAGTGTTTTTAAATGAGCCAGATGTGGATCTATTTCCACCAGCACAAGTTCTTGGTTCAATTATTCCTCCAATTATTGGCGAAAAACATTGTGATGATGGTTCAATTGACTTTTTAGTTGAGGTCGATAAAGCTGCCAATGTTCGAATAGAATTGAACTTTGACCCACCATATCAACCACGTACAATTATTGCATCGGTTGTGGTTGGTGTAAATCCAATTTATTGGGATGGTTTAGATGGTAGTTCACCAACACAATTGCCTGTGCCTAATGGTACAAATATTAATTTTAGTGTAACCTATATAAATGGTTTAACTAACTTACCTTTATATGATGTTGAGAGTAATACCAATGGTTTTGTAATAGAATTGGTTAGTCCTGCTGGTACAACACCACTAGTTTACTGGGATGACTCTGATATTCCCAATGGTACTGCAAATTTTGCAGGTTGTGCAAGTACTTCTGTACCATGGTCAGGCTGTCACCTTTGGGGTCAGGATGAGGGCGATTTTCATACAATGAATACCTGGTGGTATTCGTCTTCTACTACAACTTATCCACCTGATATTTCTCAGTTTCGGGGACCTGATTCATTGGAGTTTGTACAAACTCCTCCTACACTTTGTGCTGGAGTAACAGGAGTTACTTTTTCAGTAGCCACTGATCCAAACACCGATATTTATAATTGGTCCTATACTGGAACTGGAGCCACATTTAATCCACCAAACCCAACAACTGCAACTGTTACTGTTGATTTTGCTCCAAATGCAACCCCGGGAAATATTGAGGTATATGGAACAAATAGTAATTGCACTCAACCAGGTGTTGTTTCACCTTTGCCTGTGGCAATTACAGCTATTCCGCAGCCTCAAATAGCCATAAGCCCAAACGATACTGTTTGTGTAAATTCAACAATTACATTTACTGGGTCAGATAATAGTGGAACTAATATTACCTCATGGGATTGGGAATTTGGTGATGGAGATATTGGAACTGGAATAAGTACAAATCATATTTATTCAGTACCCATTGCAGGGAGTGTTCAATTGATTGCAATAAATGACAACGGTTGTACCGATACTGTTTATCATGATATTGAAGTAACAAATCCATCTATTGGATTTAACTTTACACCACCTGTTGCATGCCTTGGAAATACCTTGCTGTTTAACGGAACAGGTCCCCTTGTTACTTATACCGATTGGAATTGGGATTTTGGAGATGGAGAGTCGGCCATTGGTAGAGATGTTCAGCATCTGTATTCAACAGCAAATACCTTTGATGTTACCCTGACAGTTTGTTCAAAAACAGAAATACAGCAAGTTACAGTAAATCCTCAGGCTGTTGCCAACGCAGGTAATAATGACACAATTTGCCAGGGCGACCCCTATGATTTTGCCTTTGCTCCCGTTCTTCCTGATACCAGTAGTTGTGATTCCATAAGATGGTTAACATCAGGATTAGGCTCATTTAATAATGATAAACTAATTCATCCTGTTTACAATACTGAGATAACAGAATTAGGAAACGTTACCCTCTCCCTCATCGCCTACGGCGTTCCCCCATGCGGCAACGACACATCCACAATGATTTTAACAGTAGATTCCATCCCCACCGGAGTTTTTACCTACACCCCTGTCGACACCTGTTGTGTTGATGAGTTGGTAGATTTCAAT
>JAERTF010000123.1 GCA_016845105.1 Bacteroidota bacterium
AACTTCTCGGGGTTAACTGCTTCTTCTCCATTCAGGTATACTTGTCGATTTACAATACTTAAAGTATCACCAGGCAAACCAATGCATCTTTTTACATAATTTTCACGTTTATCAACAGGTCGTACTACAATATCACCAAAATTCCTTTTATCGGTCCAAACACGTTTTCTTCCATATTCGTTAACGAGTGTATAATAACTAACATTGCTTTGAAATCTTGTGGATACAGTATCTCCGGCAGGGTAATTGAAAACTACAGCATCGTTATGGGCTACATCTTTAAATCCGGCAAATCGATAAAAAGGAAGTTTAATCCATTCAACATATGATTTAATATCATCGGTACCTGGCAAAGTGTGATGCACAAATGGAAATGATAGGGGAGTGTTTGGAGCTTTAGGACCATAGGTAATCTTACTTACAAATAGATAATCACCAACCAACATCGATTTTTCCATCGAAGAAGTAGGAATGGTATATGCTTCCAATAAAAATGTGCGAATTATTGTTGCAGCAACAACAGCGAATATAATTGCATCAACCCATTCACGGGCAAATGATTTCTTAATTTTTGGTCTATCATCTGGATCTACATATGTTTCATTTTCTTTAAATCCAAGATAGGGCAGGTAAACAAATGGGAGTACCACAGCCATAAATTGCTCCCCCAGCGAAAACTTATTAAAACACTTTACTATTTCCACTAGCATTAACATGTATACAAATACATTTAAAAATGGAAAGAAAAGTAATAGCATCCACCACTTAGGTTTTTTTATAATAAGTAGGAAAACATAAAGGTTGTAAAATGGAATTAAAGTTTCCCATCCTTTACGACCAGCTTTCTCGAATATTTTCCATGCAAATATTGTAGGTATTGTAAATGATAAGGGTAGATAAATTATCAGTTCGAGCATGATATTATTATTTGAAATTACACGCTGCAATATACTTTCAAATTGCTTGCGTACTAGTTAATTATTCTTAAATATTTAAGCGCGCAAAAATAACTAATTATGAGTAACTTTGGTTGTGTAAAATTCTATTTTTTAAAATTTTCAAGTACACTTAGGGCTTTGTTATCAAAATCATAAAATGCTTGATTTTCCCAAGGAGAACCATGTTGTGATTGAGGTCCATCAAAAGCGATCAATTCACCACCCCAATAACAAAAACCAGCACCCTTTTCTGTTGATTCAATAATTTCTCTTATTTTTTGGATGAATTGCTTTTGCCCAGTTGATGTGGCTGGATAATCTGGTAAAATTAATTGATCTTCAAGTCCTACAATATTATTTGTCCAATCATTCCAATCCAGTGTGAAAGGATATGCTGTTTCGGCAATAATAATATCTTTGTTATTTGAAATAGCTATATCTGATAACTTGGTTTTAAGTCTAATCAAATCCTCCCCATGCCAAATTGGGTAGTAAGATAAGCCTATAATATCATAATCGATGTTTTTTAAACTACTAAAAAACCATTCAGATCCATCTATACCAGCATAATGAATTATTATTTTGGTTTGATTCGTATTGTTTCTAACAGCTTCTACTCCGTTTGACAGTAGTTCAATAAACTGTTCATTGTTGTTCGCGATGCTACCATATGGCATTAGTATGCCATGATTAATCTCATTACCAATTTGAATATAGTCGGGGTTTATTTCATTTATAATGTCTTCAGTATAAAAATACATACTATCCTTTAGGCTTGCAAACGAAAGGTTTTGCCAGTTGGTTGGTGGAATTTGGTTACCTGGATCAGCCCAAGTGTCCGAATAATGAACTGAAATCCAGACTTTAAATCCCCTCTTTTTTAGTTTTTCGGAGAATATTCTAACTTCTTCAAATGAACTATGAAACTCAATGGGGTTATTCCATATCCTCAATCTTACAGTATTTACACCACTGTTCTTTAGGGTTGTTAGCATATCTTCCTGATTGCCTTCAATATTATAGAATACAGAATTTGTTAACTCAATTTTAGGAAGGGCAGACAAATCTGCTGCCCTTATGAAAAATCCTGATTCTATCGGATTCTCATTGGTTTTATCGGAACAAGAAACCCATAAAGTTGTTATGGCCATTATTAAAATGAAAAAGCCTTTTCTCATTTACTTCTCGTTTTTAAAGATTACACTTTTGCCGATACCCGATAATTGTATTGTTATTCCTTCACCTTCTGCATATTCCTCAAAAAAACTAAGGTTGTAAAATAGCTTTTGTTGTACAATGGCCCTACAGTCATCATTATCAGTTAACTGAAGCAAGATGTTGGTTTTTGGTATCTTTGATTTTATGACTTTATTTGTGTAGAATAATTTAAAATCTGAATCTCCGCAACCTCCACTATAGCTAACCCAAATATTTAAACAATTATTAACAATAAATACACTATCCAGAGTGTAATAATCACTGGTAATTTCACTAAATTGTTGGTTTGTGTATGTCATTGACTCACAAATATCGGGATCGTTATTTACGTTAACCTTTTTAGCGATGTTGCAAGCTGATGAAATTAACATAGTTAATAAAACACATACAAATAAACTTACTAATATGTTGGAGTAATTAAACTTGGCTTTCTTTATTTGATTCATTTGCATAGTTTAGTTTCGTAAAAATGTAATTGAATATTAATTTTTACTCTCTAGTTCATCAAGTAATTCGGTCATTGAGTAGAATCCTTTTTTTCCATCTAAAAACTCTGCAGCCATTACTGCCCCCAATGCAAAGCCACTTCTATTTTTAGCTTCATGACCCAATGTAATTTTGTCAACATTCGATTCATAGATTACTTCATGTTTTCCTGTTACTTCGCCTTCTCTGGTTGCATAAATTGGTAATGAAGATTCGTTGGGATCATCATTTAACGACCAAGCTATTAGTTTTTTATTGTTGTTTATTATATCGTTTGCTGTAGCTATGGCTGTGCCACTTGGTGCATCAATTTTATGAATATGGTGAGTTTCGTTGATGTGAACTTTATAATTGTTAACTCCCGACATAAGTTTTGCCAAAAATGAGTTAGCTCTAAAAAATATATTTACTCCTATACTGAAATTGGGTGCATAAAAAAAAGAGCCGTTTTTCTTATGGCAAAGTTCCTTAATGAATTCGAACTTATCATACCAACCTGTGGTACCAGTTACAATTGGTAACTCCCTTTCGAAGCATTGTTTAAAAATTGAAATGGCCTGATTAGGCATGCTAAAATCAATTACCACAGCAGGCGAATAATTGGTACTAAACAATCTATTCCAATCATTTTCATTGTCAACAACTGCGACTATACGATGATTTCTGTTAAGACAAACTTGTTCAACTTCTTTGCCCATTCGCCCATAGCCAGATAAAATTATATTCATGATAGTAATGTTGTTATGTGTTAAAAGTTTACTGAAATCTTCAATCCGTTATGATTAATTGAATTGCCAGGCATACCTGTGGGAATTGAAATATTTGGCTGCATTATTACCGGATTGAGTTTAACACTAAGGTTATCATTAACATTCCAGTAATACAAATGTGCATCTACTGTCGCATCTAACATTTGTAGTACATACCAAGCAGCCATTAAAATAAAGGAGAATTCCATATCTCTGCGATACGAATCACGTATATCCTGTAGTCTTTCAGAAGTATATTTTTGAGCAAGTTCGTTATCACATTCAATCTTTTCAGTTACATTGCATACATAGGAATTTGACTCAGGATCATATTCAACAATAAGCTGATTTTCTGGAGTATTAATCGAACAAATGTAAGCCTCATTAAATTGCAGATACTTATCTCTATTCCAAAATGCATAGTAGCCAGTAACTGCAAAACCGGCATATACAATTGGGAGTTTCCAATATTTTTTATTGTAAATCTGACCTGCACCAGGTATCAACGCCAGCAGTGTTGCTTTTTTTGGTGAATGTTTAAGTTCAGTAACAGTATCGTTATTTTTTTGACCATAAACATCGCTTGAATAGCATACCGAAATAATCAGAATTACTATAATAGTTAGTATGCTGCTTAAAAACTGTTTCAAGATGTGATACTTATTTATCCCCGATTATAGATATTATTTTGTCGAGGTCGTTGTCATTTTTAAAGCTTATAACGATGGAGCCTTCTCCCTTATTGTTTCTTCTCAAGTTTACTTTGGTGCCAAGTTTAGTACTTAGTAAAGCAGGAGTATCTTTAAACCTTGGTGGAATAGTAGATACTGCCTCTTTTTTCTTTATATCAGGTTTTAAGCTTGTGTTTCTAACTAATTCTTCAGCCTGTCTAACATTTAACCCTTTGTTAATAATTGTTCTAAGGGCTTTCTCTTGAGTTTTTTTATCTGGTAATGATAGTAATGCTCTGGCATGTCCCATGGTAATAAAACCATCTCGTAGTGAAACCTGAACATTTGGAGGTAATTTCAATAGTCTTAAAAAGTTTGCAATTGATGATCTGCTTTTACCCAGCTTTTCACTGAGCTTTTCTTGGGTTAGTTTTATCTCATCAATTAGTCTTTGATAACTAATTGCTATTTCAATTGCATTAAGGTCTTCTCTATGAATATTTTCGATAAGTGCGAGTTCGAGCATTTGTTCATCATTGGCAACACGAATAAATGCAGGTAATCGTTTGATTCCGGCCATTTGTGATGCTCTAAACCGTCTTTCTCCGGCGATTATCTGATATCTGTCATAACCCATTTTTCTAACGGTGATGGGTTGTATAATGCCTTGTACTTTAATTGATTCGGATAATTCTCTAATCATCATCTCATCAAAATGAGTACGTGGTTGAAACGGGTTAGTATCAATTTTACTTATGTCAATTTCTGCAATTGCTCCCGCAACAAAACTACCAGATATATCCTCAGATGTAATATCCGTATCCGGACTTGATAATATTGAATCGAGTCCCCTTCCCAATGCTTTCTTTTTACCTTTGTTACTCATCAATAATCTTATCTGCGTTATTCATTATAGTCATGTCATTCTTTTGAAGTACTTCTCGAGCAAGGTTGAGGTAATTAATTGCACCAGTGCTATTTGCGTCGTGCATAATTATTGAATCTCCAAAGCTGGGTGCCTCTCCAAGTTTAGTATTTCTATTAATTATAGTATTAAAAACCATTTGCTGGAAATGAGTTTTTACTTCCTCAACTACTTGTTTTGATAGTCTTAGTCTTGAATCAAACATAGTTAATAGTATTCCCTCTATATCTAAATCTTCATTTAGTCGGGTTTGCACTATTTTTATTGTGTTAAGCAATTTGCCTAATCCTTCAAGAGCAAAATACTCGCATTGAACCGGAATAATTACCGAATCAGAGGCAGCTAAAGCATTAACAGTTATTAATCCCAAAGAAGGTGAACAATCAATAATTATAAAGTCGTAGTTTGATTTTACTTTTTCAAGAACATTGTTCATCAAATGCTCACGACTTGGAAGATTAATTATTTCAATTTCGGCTCCAACCAAATCGATATGGGCAGGTAATAAGTCAAGGTTGGGAGTTTTAGTATTTAGAATTACATTTTCAACATTGAGGTCATCTATAATACACTCATAAATACTTGCTTGTATTTGCTTGGGATCAAAACCAATACCTGAGGTAGCATTTGCTTGCGGATCAGCATCAACAATAAGTGTCTTATATTCCAGGATTGCCAGGCTGGCAGCAAGATTAATAGCGGTTGTTGTTTTACCAACTCCTCCTTTTTGATTAGTTACAGCAATTGTTTTACCCATAGTAATGTGCAATTTGTTTACAGAATTTGATCCTCGATACAAATTTACAATTTAACATATTTCACACTCAATAAGCATGACAAATTTATTAACAAGCCAGATAAAAAACTTATATGTGGTTACTAGGAATCAATGTCGTCTCCTAAATCTTCAAAGCTAACATCAACTGAACTGCTTATGTCGGGTTTAGTCTCTGTGTTTTCAGCTTGTTGTTCATGCTTTTCTTCTCCTGTTTCGATAAAAGAAATTGCAGCATTTAACCCCTTTTTAAATTTATCGAAGTCTTCTCCATAAAGAAAAACCTTGTGTTTCTCATAAAAAAACTTACCTTGCTCTTCGTT
This sequence comes from Bacteroidota bacterium, assembly GCA_016845105.1. Lineage (GTDB taxonomy): Bacteria > Bacteroidota > Bacteroidia > Bacteroidales > F082. The sequence goes on from JAERTF010000123.1 coordinate 6,086, forward strand.
AAACCGTCTTTTACTTTCAGTAATAGTTAAATATTGCTGATTAGATCGGGTGGCTTTTACGTCGAAAAAATAGGTGCGTTTTCCTGCTCTTACAACTTGTGAAAAAAGATCTTCTCTTTTTTCAAATTTCTCTGTCTCCTGCATGTTGATTTCAAGATTTAAACCAATATTATATTACGTTTATCACATTGTTAATATGATGTTATTTGTTAAGCCAAAGTTAAAAATTATTACTTCACCTTGCTATAACACTATGTTTTTGTTAATAAATACTAACTATTGTTG
>JAERTF010000124.1 GCA_016845105.1 Bacteroidota bacterium
ACTTTGTTAGGTTGACTTGCTTTAGGAAAGCTGATTTAGTATTGAACTAAATTAAATGAGGCCACGATTTTGTTGTACAAAATCGTGGCCTCATTGATTTTATAAAATCATCTCTACTAACAACCAAATGTAGTGATGAGTAAAATCATTTGTATAATTGATACAAATATCAGGTCTATTTTTGCAAGAATATCTTCTTACTCACCTGTTTATCATCACCTGAAACGGTGATAAAATAAATACCCGGTGAATATTCTGAAAGATCAACATTGGTAGAATATGACCCAACAACAGATATGTTACTTTGTTCATAAACCACTTTACCCATTACATTAATTACCTTTATTTCTGCAGTATTAAACAAATCAGCTTCAATATTCAGTTTAACCATTCCCTGGGTTGGATTTGGGAATACAGACAATGCAATATTATTGGCTTCTTCATCAACACCAACACAATCAAGAATTTGAATGTAATCAACATTTACCGTAGTATCTGTATTACCATCAACATCTCTTACAATTAGTGTAACATCATAATCACCAATTTCAGCATAATATACATTGGGATTCACTAAATCCGATGTAGGAGGATTACCTCCTTCAAATGTCCATTGATACTGAACTGGATCACCAAGGCTTGTGCTTTCAAAGTGCGCAGTACCAGAATAACAGAATGTAGTATCTTCTGCTACAAAATCAGCGGTTAATGGATCAGGACCGCCACTTAAAGTAACAGTTCCACGACTACCACTAATTAGCTCCTGAGTTGTCTGAGATAGAAAACTTACAACCTCCAAATGCTCTAAAATTACTGGAACATCATTATAATGTTCAGGAATTATATAGGTTAAAGTGTTCTGATAAAGTGTTCCCTCGGTTGTAGGTGTAATTTCTTGCCCCCATTGTCCGGTAACTAAATGGCGAAGCATGTGCATGTGGTTATAGTTATTACCTGCACCTCCTCCTGTTTGAGGTCCATAAATACTATCCTGCAGTATTGCAACATTCAAGAAATTCGATGATTCTGGGCTGTCTGCAGTATAATATATTTCCACATTAACTGTCAGCTCACGAGTTTCAATATCAATAAAAGATTCTATTCCAACATTTGCATAACTAGCTTCAGCCAATATCTGATTAGAAGCAGCTGCCCAGTTACCACGGCTCATGGCTGTACCACTACCTTGCGACATTCCGGGAAACAAATGTCTGTTTACAGTACCTGCCGGATATCCGGTTAATCCTGATTGAGCAGCAATTGCATCTCCCCAAGGAGTTCTAAAATCAGGTTCGTTACCACTTGGAACAGCATAACCACCTGTGTGGATATTAATAAGTACAACACCCGGGTTTGAATTTTGGATCCCTTGTGCTATTGTATGACCCTGAGGGCAGTATGTACAATGAATACCGGTAAACTCCTCAAGTATTACATTTTTGTTTTCAGGATCTGTTCCAACAATATTTTGGGCAACACTATTATTCAATCCAAATATAAATGGTAATAACAGTAGCCAAGTCAAGCTAAGTAAATATCTTTTTTTCATAGTAAGTGATTTTAGTTAACAAAATATATAACATCGTGTATGTGTATACAATGCAAATGTAATTATTTTTTTATTAATTATTCCGATTATGGAGTATGTCTAATTTAAATTAGAAATCAGTAAAATTTTTATTTACCACCAATATATTATTATGAACACATTATGGATACAAATCACCATAATTATTTTTAACTTTGACAACAATTCATATAACAGATAGTAACTAAAATAATCCAGTCCTACTTTTAAAAATTATTATTTTAATAGAAAAAGCATTTTACAATGAAAATAGTCCAAACTATTGCCTGTTTTTTATTTCTATTTTCTTCACTAGGGTATTGCCAATACAATAATTGGGAAAATTTCACCAGCTGCTATAGTATTCAATCAATTGTACCATACGAAGGTGATATATTATTTGGTGGAACTGGTAGCGGTCTTATCCGATATGATGGAAATTCAAGAAACATATACAATAAAGCAAACTCCGGTATCAGAAGTAATCTAGTTTCTTGTATAGCCACAGATAACATTGGTGGATTTTGGGTTGGAACAGCCGATTATCTTTATAGCTACTTCTCTACAGGAATATCCTATTTTGATGGAAATACATGGGAAACCTACACAACCGAAAACTTTGGCATACCATCCAATGATATAATAGCACTTGCAGTTGATGCTCAAGGTAGTTTATGGGTAGGTTGCAGAAGTGAAGGAATAGGGGTTTATGATGGTAATACATGGGTATACCACAATTCATCAAATTCACCAATATCAGATGGGATAACTGATATTGAAATAGGAATGGATGGTGATGTATGGGTTGGTACATATGGAGGTGTTGCTAATTTTGATGGTACAAATTGGGTAGTTTATAATACCAACAACTCCATATTACAAAGTAACCAAATACAAGATATTGAACGCGATGACCAAGGTAATATATGGTTTGCAACGTATGGGGGTGGATTATCTGGCATTAAATCAGATGGTAGTTGGGTAACTTATACAACTCAAAACTCAGGAATCTCCGCAAACACAGTAGAAGGGATTTCATGTTCTAACAATGGAATATGGCTGGCTATGAATGGAGGTGGTGGTGTGGTTCATTTTAATAACCCTACATGGACAGTTTACACAAGCTATAATTCAGATCTTGAATCAGACTGGAACTATGGCATTTATGTGGACCCAACCGGAGTAGTGTGGGTTGGAAGTTCCTATACAGGTATTTCATCATTTGATGGAAATAACTGGCATAATCATTTTGAATTTTTTGGTGAACTCCAAGGCAGTAATGTTAGTGATATTTGTGTAGGCAATGATTCAAAAATATGGTTTGGTACCAATGCCGGAATTTCAATAAAAGAAGGATCTGCATGGCAATATTATGATGCAACTAATTCGATACTTGAAAGAAATTATATTACTTCAATAGCTAGCGATGGAAACAATAATTACTGGATCACCAACGGTGCGGGTGGTCTTTTCTACCACAATGGAACAGAGTTAGTGAATTACACAAACACCAACCCTATTTTTGATGATGAATACCTGGAAGTAGTTGAAGTTAAAGGCAGTGAAGTTTATGTGGGGACATATGGTGAAGGAGTAGCCGTGTACAATGGGTCCGAATGGACAAATTATAATGAAGATAATTCTGGCTTAAACTCTAATTTTATTTGGTCCATTGGATTTGATGATGAAAACTCAACTTGGATAGGAACAAGTAGTGGTCTAGTTGTACAATATAATGATGGAACATGGGACGAGTGGAACCATGAAAACTCGAATTTACCACAAACCAGAATTTGGGATTTAGACATTGACTCATTCGGAAACAAATGGCTGGCAAGTGGAAAAGGGTTGATCATATTTGATGGTTATGAGTTCACAATTTATGACACTGAAAACTCACAGATTCCCGATGATGTGGTTTTTAGCATTGGTGTTGATAATACTGAAACAGTATGGGCTGGAACTCAATACGGATTAGTTTCTTTTGATGGTAATCAATGGGAATTATTCGATAATAGTAATTCAGGTATGTCTGGTTCTACACTTTGGGATATAGAAGTTGATAACCATGGGAACCTTTGGTTTGGAACAGAATTAAACGGGGCTGCCGTTTACAATGAAAATGGAATAGTTAACATAAAATCTAATTCTGAAATACCAAAGAAACTACTTAAACTATCTGTTTTCCCGAACCCGGCAAATGATATCTCAACAATCAGTTACTTCCTACCAACAAAAACAGAGGTACATATCAAAATCTTTGACTCGAAAGGAGCTTTAGTTAGTTCCTATGATAGTGGAGTTCAACCTATAGGAAATCATAAATTTGTAATCAATACATTAGGTTATTCACCAGGATTGTATTCATGCCAAATAGCTTGTGATAACACCATTGAATCAACATTAATGATAATCAACTAGAGATAATCTAACAATAATTATATGAAGAATATGGAAGAGCAAAATTGCGAAAAATGTAAATTAAGAGAAAAATATGATAAAGCACCAAAGTCTTTTATGGGTAGATTATGGAGATGGCATATCAATTTCTGTCCGGGATGGAAGAGCTATATGAAAACACTTGATGAGAATAAAAAATCAGAACTAATCTCAGAATACAAACTAAAATCTGGATAATAATAATTATGGTCTTATCTATATCTTAAGACGACAATGAGAAGATTTGATGATGGATTTTGAAACAGCAGGCCAAAATTGCAGTAGTAAATATTCAGTAGGTATTGTAATAGTGATAAAGGAATTGCTGGTGCGTCAAAAGAAGTTTGCTATTACTGCGGATTAGAAGGAGGTAAACTAACACCTCCTGATTTTTGGATTAAGAAATGAAATTAACTTCAGGGATACCATTATCTGTAAACTCCAAACAAATTTTAATTATTATTTAAGTAGCTTTTTATTATACTTTTGTGACTCACATATTTAATAATATTTTGATGAAATTAAGTATATCCTCAACTTTTGACGCCGGAAACATAGAAGTTATCTCAACTGATGATCCTGAAAATATTCAATTGAAAATTGAAAAAGACACTAACTCCGAATTCTTACAGTGGTTTTATTTCAGATTACAAGGAAGTAAAGACACTGCATGCAAAATCAATATATTAAATGCAAGTGAGGCAGCTTATCCGGAAGGGTGGGACAATTACCAAGTTAGAGCCTCCTACGATCGAGTAACCTGGTTTCAAATACCAACTAGCTATATAGATGGTATATTAAGTATGGAGTTTACATCTGAATTTGATTCAGTATACTTTGCATATTTTGCTCCTTTCTCATATGAGCAACACATGGACTTGATAAACAATGCCCAATTATCACCAAATTGCACACTGGAGACAATTGGAGAAACTACACAAGGAAGGCCCATGGATTTGCTTCGCATTGGCCATGAAAACAAAGACAAGAAAAAATTGTGGGTAATTGCACGTCAGCATCCAGGAGAAACAATGGCTGAATGGTTTATGATGGGTTTAATCGATAAGATTTTAGATGAAGAAGATCCTTCTGCGGTTTCTCTGCTTGAAAAAGCCAATATATATTTAGTCCCAAATATGAATATCGATGGAAGTATATTGGGTAATCTTAGAGTAAATGCCAAAGGTATTAACCTCAATAGAGAATGGGCCAACCCAAGCATAGAAAACAGCCCGGAAGTATATTATGTGAAGGAAAAGATGAAGGAATTGGGAATGGACTTTAATTTGGATGTACATGGTGATGAAGGGCTGCCGTATAACTTTATTTCAGGCATTGAGGGTATTCCATCATTTGACACAAAATTAAGCAGGCTTACTGATGACTTTATAAATATCTGGATGGCCAACAATCCTGATATGCAGGATATTCATGGATATCCAAAAAATGATCCCGGGAAAGCCAACCTAAATATTTGTTCAAAAAATCTGGGCGAAGAATTCAAGTGCCTTAGCCAAACTCTTGAAATGCCTTTTAAACAAAACGACAATATTCCTGATGACGAAATAGGATGGTCACCCGAAAGATCGATAAAACTTGGAGAATCATTGGTAAATGTATTGTTAAGCATTGTTGATAAACTATAATCTTGATATGGTTTATCTTTAATTAACTTAATTTAGAGTTGGTTCAATAATTGTAATGGGTTTTCTTATAGTTTAATTCTTAAAACTTATCAAACAAATATAGTTTAGTTCACATGAAAAGAATAACAACCATCGTCATCATAATTTCAATATTAATAACAAATGACCTCTTTTCTCAAAAAAAGTCAAACTTAGAGGGAATAATAGTTGGCAATATGGCTCCTGAAATAGAGCTTCCAACCATAAGCGGTGATGACTTTGCACTTTCACAATTGAATAATAAAATTGTTCTAATAAATTTCTGGGCCTCCTGGTGTGCTCCTTGCCGAAAAAAGTCACCCGAACTAGTTAAAATATTTGACAATTATAAAGATACAGATTTTGAAGATGGTGAAAATGGCTTTGAAATAGTTTCTGTTAATCTTGACAAAAACGACATAATCTGGAATAAAAGCGTTGAAAAAGATGGTATCGGAGAATTTATTAATGTAGGCGACACTAAAGGTTGGAAAAGTTCTGCTGCAATTTCCTATAATATAAAGTCAATTCCATCAAATGTACTATTAAATGGAAATGGTGAAGTTATAGCTGTGAATTTAAATACCCACGAGCTAAAAAAGAAATTGAAAAGAATAAAAAAAAGTAGTTGGCTATGGTTTTGATAATTAGGTTAACCCATTATTTATCAAACCCCACTACTGGCTTTATCCTTCAGAGCAATCAAGTGCTTTATAATTAGTTGTTTTTGTTCTGCTTTCTCCGCTGAACTTTTGTAATTACATCCCAATGCATCTGCGAGATTATTCAAACCCTCATTTGTATCAGGATATTCCTGCCCATTGTATTTGTAAACACATGATGCACCAGTTGTACAACAAACTTCCACATTTTTTTCTGAACCACAGTCAAGAATCTGATTCATATCTTGCTGTTCGCAACTGTCATCAGCAGTTTTTTCACAACCAGTGTATGATAATGAGATTATAGCTATTACCAAAAGCGTAAGTAATGATTTTAATAATTTCATAAGTTTTGAGTTATTTTACAAAAATCTAATTTTCGTAACAAAGTTAGAATTTTTAAACGACTTAGTTTATTTTATTGGAGAATTATTCGGGTTTGGTATTGTAATGAATGTTTTTGGGGAAGAAAATGAAGTCAAGCATTTTGTTTTGCACTCTTATCTTATTCATCATATCTTCACGTGCATCTTTTGTATCAAGTCCTACTTTTGATTTTCCATCAGAAACAGCATACTTTATCTTACGAGAACTTTTCTTTAACGACTTTTCGTCTACTTCTTCTCCTGTTTTATCCTGTTTCTTATTTCTTCTTTTGGATTTTCCGAAGAGAATATTACTTAAATGAAGTTCCATATGATATTCGCAATCTCCATCCAAATTCTGCATACCAAAGGCTGCAATATCCAAAGCATTACTCACAATATTGGTTCGTGGAACATAAAGTTTATTCTTAAACATAAAAATACTGCTTCGCAGGGTTTTAAACTGAATATTATCAAGTTCCTTGATACTTGTAAACCTTGATATTTCTGTTGCTGGAGGATAATCATATACTCCACCCTTCTCAAGAGTTATATCGCCACTAACTAACATTTTATCTACACGCACCGAATCATCTATGGGTACAAAAGTATGTAAGTCGGTTGAAAATATTCCACTGATATTTTTATATGATATTATGGAATCCATACCAAAATTATCCATATCCCTTAGCATTGTATGGATATTCATATTACTGATTATATTATGTGTTGATACAGATTGTGTACCATCCTCCCTTATTTTATATTTTAGAGAGTTGTTCATTTCTCCTTCAAATACTTTAAACTTAAACTGATCAACTATGTAAGAACTGTCGGTGAGCATAAATAGCGTTGATAGATCATCAATATGAAGCTTGTTAATCTTCATACCCTCAATAGCTGTAGAATCAATATTAATACTAACTACTTTGGCAGAACCATGTATCAAATATGTCCAATTTATAGAGTTGTCACTTAATTCAGGTTCAATTGAGCTTTCTTCATTTGTAGAATTTGTTTTGGTCTTCTTTTCATTTAATGCAAAAAGATGCTTAAAATCATCATAAACTAAATCACCAAAACTAACATGTGTATTTATATACAATTTCTCAGGTTGATTTCGAATTATTGTACTATACATATTCTTTACTACTGTTGAATCGATGCCAATCTCCAATCCATTGTAATTTGCAGAAAACTTTTCAACTGTTAGAATATCATTTCTCATACCTATTCGAGCTGAAATATTGTCCAAATTCATAATAGAATCAGGAAATGCAAGACTAATTGCATCAAATGCTAGATTAAAACTAGTATTTTCGAAAATAATTGGATATACTTGAGTACTAAGCGAGTCGGGGTTTAACCTTCCTTTTGATCTGATATATGCAACTACTGATCCCGACATACTACATAGCACTGAGTCAGGAACAAAAGGCATAAGTTCATCAAGTTTAAGTACAATATTTGTATTAATATCAAACTCCGGAGATCCGAAATTATTTATTTGGCCATTCCCTATTATTTTACTTTGCCCATTTTGAATTTTTAGTGATTTCAGACTAGCTTTCATTTTCTCAGGAAATGCTATTTTACCATCTAAAGTAGCCGACAAAGATGAACTTTGCAGATCGAGATTCAGAGTTGAAGAAGCGAGGTCCAGATTTTCAATACTAACATCTTTTCTGCCTGAAATTTGAGGAGCATAAGTAATATCAGTGGAGAAGTTTTCCACTTTTATTGTATCCATTAAAAAAGCTCTTACATCCTTTACTTTTATTGAAATGCTAGTATTCTCCAGAGCATAATCTGCAAAATCACTGGTGATTGTTGTTGGTAATATGCCACTGGTTTTAATGGTTGCACCTACATTTCCATTTAGATTTTGAGCAAGACTATCCGGAACCAATTTGCTAAAATCATGTAGGTTTATTTCCATATTTGAAGTAAGGTTATATTGAGTGTTTTTAAGCCCAATAATATTTCCTTCAAACCGAAAACGGCTGTCATTACTAACAATTTCGGCATTTGCTATTCTAACTGAAGCACCACTCATATCAGGAACTTTGCCTGTAGCAAGATTAGCCTTTAAATTAAACGCATCAATTTTTGGATAATCAACACTTACAAATTTAATGTTTTCGAGTTTTACATTTGCATCAAATTCGGGTATCAGTGTTGAATCTGCAAACTCACCAACTATATCTGCACTAATGTCAACCTTACCTCCAATATCTAAAACTCCATATTTATCATAGTACAAATTTGGAACATACTTTTTCAATACCCCCAGATCCATTTTTAGGGAATTAACCAAAGCATCAACAGCCATTGTATCGCCTAGTTTTATTCTACCAACTAATCCCATCTCCAAACCTTCACTTTTGAATTTTAATTTCTTAAGATCAGCATCATTATCATTGTAATTCATGTTTAATGCTATGGTGAAAAAGTTCATTTGGGGTAGTTTTTCTTTTCCCAATAAACTATCATATTGAACCGGAATATACTTTCTTAGCACGTCAAAATCTAAATCATTGGCTTCAATGTTTGTATTAATTGATAAGGTATTTCCTATTCCAAAGTTTCCTTCAATATTTAGTTTAATTCCTTCACTAACAAACAACAACTCTTTAATTGTGGCTAGTTTATCCTTATACTCCACTTCAAAATATACATTGCACGATTCCATTTTATGAATGTTTGAAGTTTCAAAATTACAATGGCTCAATATTATACTGCCTTTTGATTTCCCATTATAGATATTATTTTTTGCTTTAGCTCTAATGGAAATGTTGGGAATTATAATCTGCGCTGCCACATTTGTTTTCTTATCATTATATCTAACTTTAATGTTTTCAAGCTGAAGTTTTTCTGCATTAAAGTCAAGCGAAACTGATGTTGTATCAGTCTTTACCTCATGAGTTGTATCAACAAAAGCATTGATAATAAAGTCGATATTTGATTTACCCAAACTATCAACAATATAATCGAAATCCAATCCTGATATTTTCATCTCATCGATTGTATATACACCTCTTATCAAATCCCAGGAATCCAGACCTACTTTAAGACTATTGATAAATAGCAAAGTGTCGTTGTTTTGACTTTCAGGATCACCAACATATAATTCGTGTATTGCTGCACTGAAGCGAGGAAAAGAGAAAAGTGGTACAAGAGAAACCTTTCCAACCGACATTGGTGCATCAATGGTGTTCTCAAGTTTCTCCATGGTAAATGCTGCCAGCTTATCCTCAAATATTTTGGCCACAACTACCGTAAGTATAACTAGTACTATAATTGAAGCTATAAAGATGCTTGTGATTTTTAATAACTTCTTAAGGATTTTCATAACTCCCTCTTTGTATTTTGTTAGCTATTGAATTTCAAATCTTGTAATAACAAAATTATAATAAATTTATGGTAAATATTGCTATATGACTTTAGTTTAATAAACTCAGTCTATACTTTAAACTATTAGTTAGGAGATGTTTTATTTGTTAAACCTTGTAAAACCAACTTGAAATTATCAGGAGTGGTATTATGGATCATTATACTATTACAATTATTAAACTCCATAAATAAACAAAGTTCTTTGGCAAATGCAATGACAAAATCTTCTGTTCTTTTCATATGAGATTCTAATACAATGGAATGAATTAGCAACTTTGATCTTTTTCTATCAGCCTTACAGTCCATTCTGGCAACCAACCGGCCATCCCATAGTATGGGTAATACAAAGTACCCAAACTTGCGTTTTGAGGCTGGAACATAACATTCAAGGAGGTAGTCAAAATCAAAAAATATCTTTGTGCGTTTACGCTGAATAAGCAAATTATCAAATGGAGATAATATCTTAGCCTTGATTTTTGATAAAGGTTTATTTAACAGATCCATGGAAACAGGTAGGGCAAAATAATCATTGTTTGCAACCGAAAGCCGCAATAATTCTCCACTTAACTCCATCTCCTTTATTGCACTAGATACTTTTGATTTAATATTCTTCAACAAATAGCATATTTCGGAAGCTTGACCCAATCCATTGGCACGCAAAAACTGATTTATCAAAAATCGAAGATGCTCTTCTTCGGTTGGCATCGAACTATCAATGTTATTGGGCAGGACATTCTCGGGTAAATCATAAACTTTATGAAAATTACGTCTACTGCTTATCATTATATCACCTTGCATAAATAGATTCCCCAATGCTTGTTTAACAGGTTTGCTATCCCAACCTAGAGTTTCTGTATTTTCAGATTCAAAATCCTTTGCCATCAACGGTCCTTCCTTAGCTATGCGATTGAGAATAGATTTCATAAGATTCTCATCACGCAAATGCCAATGTTTTTCTTGCCCACTTGCAATTGCTTTTTTACGTGGCAAACTATATCTATAGTCCTTCATTGGCAAATATGCAGCTGCATGTGCCCAGTATTCAAAAACTTGCTTATTTGAAACTAGTTTATCTAGATGTGAATAATTATAGTGAGGATTACGATTCCAAAGTGTATGATGATGAGCACGTTCAATTGCTGAAATTGTATCAATCTGAATGTAACCAAGATGTTCAATTACTGACAAAGTTGCATCTATCGAACTCCCATTTTTCTTCAAAGGTATGGCACGTTGTGAATGCAAAATAAGTTTTCTGGCTTGTTGTATGGATATGGTTTCAATTCGAGCTGTCATGTTCAGTTATTATTGCAAAAGCCACAATCAAAAATACTAGTATTATTTGTTTTCAAATAATAATCTAATATGATAGAATGATTAATGTCCTACAGTTTTTCTTCTTCAACACTCTCCCCAACATAATGCAGTATAACTCTGTTGGTTATACCTTTTCTAGTTATCGGACTGCTGGCAACAATAATTATGGGATCTCCGGGTTGTACCCAGCCATTATTAATTAGCATACTATTTACTGAGGCAATAAAATTACTGCCAGATGAGGGTTGCTTCATATAAAACGGAGAGATGCTATATAGTATTGAAAGCTGCTGAAGTCTTCTTGTGTTCTCACCACAGGCTATTATGGGTATATTTAATTTCTGTTGGGAAAGGAAAACAGAACTCCCCCCTGAATGTAACCATGTAACAATAAATTTTGCTTTCATTTCCTTTGCCATTATTGCCACACCTCTGGCCATAGCTGCTTTTCTCCTTAACAAACCTTCATATGGTGTATAATTAGCTGGTTGACTATTGTTTTCTACCTGATACGAATTAGTCTTACGAGCAACTCTTGTCATCATCTTAACTGCTTTTACAGGATAATTACCCACAGCAGTTTCACCACTTAACATAACTGCATCTGCACCGTCCATTATAGCATTTGCAACATCCGAAACTTCGGCCCGGGTTGGTACAGAATTATCAATCATACTCTGTAACATTTGAGTAGCAACAATAACTGGTTTCATATGTTGCTTACATAGGGTGATTATTTTCTTTTGTAGAAGAGCTACTTCTGCCAAATCCATTTCAACACCTAAATCTCCACGTGCAACCATTATTCCATCACTTTCATCAATAATTTCTTCAAGATTATCAATTGCCTGTGGTTTTTCTATTTTACTAATTATGGGAATATAATCGTCTTCAAAATAAGTTGAAAAACCCAAATCACCACTGGTAACATCAAGACCCGATGGCCTAGCATTTCGCTCTTTCATCATATTTTTCAACAAAATGATATCTTCTTTTTTGCGAACAAAACTTAGGGCCAAGTAATCCAGCTTGTTTTCAATTGCATAATCCAGGCACTTCAAATCTTTTTCGGTTAATGAAGGCATTGACAGGTCACTTTCGGGTAAATTTATACCCTTTGCTGTTGTTAGCAAATTGCCTTCAATCACTTTACAAACCAATTCGGCATCTTCTTCATTTCCTAGTTTATCTACACAACGCAACTCGATGTTTCCATCATCAAGTAATATGCTTTCACCCAACTTCACTTCATCAATAAACTGAGGATAGGTGGTTGAAAAAGTATACTCCTGACCTATAGAACCACCTATTACTTCTTTTTTAACAAATTTGATTTCCTGGTTCTTCTTCAATAATACGCCCTCGGTAATAACTTTACCTGTTCGGATTTTCGGACCAGATAAATCACCTAATATTCCAACATACTGATCGGTAAGAGATACAGCAATTCGGATTTTTTTAATAAGATTATCATAATCTGAAAATGAGCCATGGGAAAAATTTATTCTAAAAACTCTAACTCCGGCTTCAATAAGGTTCTGAATTTTTTCAGAGGTGTCAGTTGCAGGACCTAGAGTTGCAATTATCTTTGTCATTGGGAAATCTATATGCATCGTATTGAAATTTTCATTTTTTAGTAAAAGTAGTCATCCATAATCAATCATACATTGTTTATGGCTAAAAAATTAATAATTATAGTATAATTCAGTCCTCATCTATAATTTCAATTCATCATAACAAACGTTTTCATGTATATATCTTAGCTGCTCGAACAATTTTACATTTAAATTAATCAGATGTTAATTGATAATATGATTGGTCTATGTTTCTTATTTAGATTGTTTCCAATTAAACAAACAATAAGTCATATCTTTACAACCAAATATTTTCTTAATAAGAAATATCATGAAAAAAATATTAATACTATTTGCTCATCCTGCTTTTCAGAAATCAAGAATCAATAAGATCTTAATACGGGGTTTACAAAATATGGAAGGTGTAACATTTCATGACCTTTATCAAGCATATCCTGAGATGGATATTGAAGTTAAGGTTGAACAAAAATTGGTTGAAGAACATGATATATTGATTTTTCATCATCCATTTTATTGGTACAGTTCGCCTGCAATTCTTAAAGAATGGCAGGATTTAGTATTGCAACATGGTTGGGCCTATGGAAGTGGTGGCAATGCGCTAAAAGATAAATTATTTTTGCAGATACTAACTACCGGAGGGGAACTAAAAGCATATTGCCAAAAGGGTTATAATAGGTTTACCATTCGACAGTTACTAACCCCATTCGAACAAACCTCAAACCTTTGTCAAATGATATATCTTCCACCACTTGTGGTTCATGGTACATTTTCCATATCAAAAGAAGTGGTGATGTTGTATAAAAAACATTATTTGGAACTATTGGAAGGGTTAAGAGATGAAAAAATAAACCTGGCTGATCTGGAATCAAAAGAGTATTTCAATGAGTATTTTAATGTCAATTAACAAAGAAGAGTTATGGAACAAGGAGGATTCTTTTTTCAAGCGTTGGTATATTTGGCGGCGGCAGTTGTAGCTGTTCCCATTGCGAAAAAGCTTGGTTTGGGTTCGGTATTGGGTTATCTACTGGCAGGAATTATTATTGGACCTTTCCTATTGGGTTTTATTGGTGAAGAAGGACAAGACGTAATGCATTTCGCCGAATTTGGAGTAGTTATGATGCTATTTTTGGTAGGGTTAGAATTACAGCCATCCATGATATGGAAATTACGTCGTTCAATATTTGGTCTTGGTGGTTCTCAGGTAGTAATCACCACAATTATAATAACAGGGATAGCAATGGCCATGGATTTCGCTTGGCAAACCAGCCTTGCCATTGGACTTACCTTTGCTCTGTCCTCAACAGCAATTGTACTTCAGTCGTTAAACGAGAAAGGATTGATGAAAACAGAAGCAGGTCAAAATGCATTTTCTGTTTTACTATTTCAGGATATTGCTGTTATTCCAATATTGGCAGTACTTCCCTATTTAGCAATCGAAGGAATAGTAACTGATAATTCTTCATCAAGTCATGCTGCTACAACATGGTTAGATGGTTGGCCAATATGGGGACAAACAATGATAACAGTGGGAGTTATTACAACCATGATTGTCGCTGGAAAATATTTAATAGGTCCAGCGTTTAGGCTCATTGCAAGAACCGATCTTCGTGAACTATTTACTGCAGCATCACTATTACTTGTTATATCTGCAGCCGTGCTTATGACAATGATTGGCTTAAGTCCTGCTTTGGGTACCTTTATCGCTGGTGTTGTTCTGGCACAAAGCGAATTTAGGCATGAGCTGGAAACAGATATTGAGCCTTTTAAAGGTCTTTTGTTGGGACTATTTTTTATAGCCGTTGGAGCTTCCATAGATTTTGAGCTTGTGGCCAATCAACCAGGTATGATTGCCGGCTTGGTGATATTACTAATGGTGGTAAAATTTATTGTCCTTTTTATAATTGGATATTTCTTTAAAATGGGGTTGGATAAGAATATGATCTTTTCATTTTCATTGGCCCAGGGAGGCGAGTTTGCATTTGTATTGCTATCATTCTCCACATCAAATTCAATACTATCGAATGATGTTGCCAACCCACTTATCGCAGTTGTAGCTATTTCCATGGCACTTACACCATTACTAATGCTTTTTAACGAGAAGCTAATACAACCCAGATTTGGCACTTTAGAAAAGGAGAAGGATGCAGACGAAATGAATGAAGATAAAAAAGTGATTATAGCCGGATTTGGAAGAGTTGGAAGTTCCATTGGAAGGTTTCTACAAGCCAATGGTGTATATGCCACCTATTTGGATCTTGATCCTGATAATGTTGATCTGTTAAGGAGACTCGGACTAAAAGTATACTATGGTGATGCTTCTCGCAAAGATCTATTGCATGCTGCTGGTGCCTCAGAAGCCCATTTGTTAATTGTGGCCGTAGATGAAGAAGAAAAAACAAGAGAGATAATTGAAACAGCACAAAAACATTTTCCCAATCTTAAAATAATGGCAAGAAGTCAATCGATATTGGCCTCCTACAAATTAATTGAGTTGGGTGTTGACCGTTTCTATTTGGAGTATCTTGATTCTGCGTTACGAATGGGTGCAGATGCTCTTTGTCAACTTGGGCATAGAAGATATGAATCATTTCGTGCTATTAAAACTTATCGAAAAAGCATCGAACGATTCTTACATGAATTAAGTGGTATTCATCATGATAGAACATTGCTAATTTCTGAAGCAAAAAAGAAACTTCAGTTTTTGGAAGAATCCATGCTCGAAGAAAAGGAATCATTCCATAAGGAAAAAGACCTTGGTTGGGATGCCTCTGGCTTAATTAGGGATTTTGGAGACAATAAGATCAACTGAGTAGACTGTCAATATTATATCCTTCAATAAGGCAATTATTTTAACCTCCGGCTGTTACAACTGTTATTGTAGGTATTATTGTTGCAACCATTATCGCTGCCTGCATAGCTTCAATTGCATCTTTTGTAGCTTGTCCAATTAGATTTCCAGATGTAATATCTTTAATCCTGTTTTTTCTTTCTTTCAGTCTTGCCTTTTCAATTATTTGTCTTAGAATTCCAGTGCTATTGCATATCGAAATAAGAATTACCGTTTCCGGATCAATTTCGTTGCTGTTCCCGAAAATCGCATCTTGAATTTTACTCAAAAGCCTTTTCTCAGGTTTATGATTCAATTCAGGGTATATTTTTCTAGTAAAAATCAAAAGTACTTTGTCCTCTTCCATTTTTAAAATGCGTTTCCTACATAAGCTTTTGGCAGCTTTATGCTTTAACCGGTTTATATTTGCAAAACGCATTACCCAGCTTTGTGGTCTGGCTCTTCTTTTGGAAGATGCTATTTTTTCAATACACTCATCCAGCAAATTATTCCCTGTAGATTTTTGACTAACCAGCTTTACAAACTTTCGCTTCCCTGAACTTTCTATTTCTATCTTTTTTAATAAAAGCAGTTCTGCCAATAATGCTCCTGCCAATGCCTGGGGGTAATTTATACCAAAAAGCATGGTGCCTTCTTTGTCCCTAAGTGCTAGCAACAAAATTTCCTCATAAATATGTAGTTTATCTGATAGTTCCATAATAATATGTAGTTGATTAAAATCTAAAGATACAAATTACTTAATTATTCTCAACCCTAACAATCTCATATTAACACAATGCTGTTTATTTCATAATTTTGCATTTAGGATATTGCTTTCAATCTCAATTTTAAATCCCAGATATATCATATGAAATTTAAAAACGATGAAGTAAGAAGACAAGATAGATTGTTAAAGGAAGAAAATGCTAAGTTATTATTGAGAGACAGTAAATACGGTGTACTATCGATGCAAGACAAAATTAATGGAGTTTACGCTGTTCCAATTAGTTATGCATGGGATGGAGAAGATTCAATATACTTCCATTGTGCGAAAGAAGGACGAAAATTAACATGTATTGCAAACTGCAACAAAGTATCATTTTGCATTGTTGGTGAAGAAGAGGTTATTCCTGAAAAGTTTACAACATTGTATGAAAGTGTAATAATTGAAGGCGTTGCTTCAATTGGGTTATCCGATGACGAACGAATGAAGGCCTTATTATTACTAGTGAAAAAATATTCTCCAAAGCATCTTGAAAAAGGAAAAAAATATGCCCAAGGATCATTCTCTGAAACAGAAATTATCAAACTTGAAATAACGAGTTCATCGGGAAAATGTAGGAAGTAATAATACTATTTGAGCAATGGTGTATGACACACTGATTAATTACTTTAAACCGAAATCGTCTCCAGACCCATTACAACATTTCCTTTCTCAATACCAAACTGGCCTCCTACTACTATACAAACAATATTTCTTAGACATTGCCTGCCAGAGTATGACTTGGTTACCTGATCATATTCCCTTAACCTGAGCTGATCACCGATTTTAAAACCACGATCATCCCTTCTAACTTCAAAGGTTTTAGTTCCATTATAAACCTGTTCAAAATACTCAGGCCAAGTTTTTAATTCATGGATATTCATACAAAAACAATATTTATTATAAATCCCAATCCAAGCCGTATTTATCACTTATATCAAGAGAAGGCATTGGTCCGCTCATCGGCTTTAAGTCTTTAACATACCAGTCAAGCCAATCAATTTGTCGGTATAATACATCTATTTGACCAACCTGTTTTCTATTTCCATGTCCCTCACCAGGGTATTGAACTAGTCGTACAGCAGGGTGATTATTCATTTTCATCCTACGATATAATTGCAAACTTTGTTCAGGGTTAACTCGAGAATCAGCAGCTCCACCATAAATAAGAGTTGCTGTTTTACTCTGATGTGCCCAGTATATAGGACTTCGTTCAAGATTCATTTGCCACTGTTCTTCAAGGGGTTTTCCGCTATGAACATAAAGCTCCTCATAACCAATATCTGTTGTTCCACGTTTACTTATCACATTACTTATACCCACAAACATGCAGGCTGCTTTTATATAGTCGGTGTAATATGTTGCAAACCATGCCGATGCGTATCCACCATATGACCCTCCTGCCATACCTACCCTTTCTATATCTGCCCCTTTTTCAGCAATTAAATATTCAATTCCATCGGCCAAATCATCAAACTCCTTGCCAGCTGGATCCATAAACCCTTCCATTGCAAAATCAACTCCGTAACCAGTACTTGCTCTATAATTAAGATATGCTACCATGTATCCTTTTCCTGCCATAACTTGTCCTGGAGTTGAATACCTACTCAACCAACCATTGCTATGATGTGACTCAGGTCCTCCGTGAACATATAGTATAAGGGGATACTTCTGGTCACTAGTATAACCAACTGGTAACATTATGATGCCTTCAATTTCCTTACCATCCCTTGCTTTGTAATTAATAACTACCTGTTCTCCAAAAAGAATATCACTCAACTGAGGGTTGATATCGGTTATCCTTTCCAAGTCTCCTTTTCTATTCCAACTATAAATATTGGATGGGTCTGTTGGTGTACTACCTGAAAATACAAATTCCTTACAATCATTGGTATACAAAGGCTTACCAAAGATAATACCTGATTCTTCGGAATCCAACAATACTTCACGCTTATTGTTTTTTATGGATATGCTTGAGAGTTTAGGATATACACCTTCGCCAGAATAACAAAGTAGCTCTTTGTTATTTTTCCATCCTACCCAACTAATATGACCCACAAAATTATGAGGGGTATGATTGCTAATTTTTTCATTATCAATATCATATGTAAAAGCCTGACTAACTGCATGGTCATTAATATTTAATGCTGATGCAAATGCTAGTTTTTTATCATCATTACTGAAAACAAAATTACCTAGTTTTCCCTTGTTTCCTATTTGTTTGATAATTTCACCTGTTGCCACATCCATTATCTGAATACTACGAAACATATATCGATGGTCTGTAAGATTCTTTTCAGAACTTGAGAAAGCCAATAAACGACCATCTCTGCTAAATTCAAAATCCCAAACATGAGTTCCAACTAGCAGATGTTCAGTAACTCCATTTTGAAAATTTTCATCAAAACGCGTTACATAAAACTGATTGCTTTTAAGGTTTTCCTCATAGAAAATAAAATCATACCCTCTCTTTTTCAATTCGATTTCGCGTTCGGATTTGGGTGCTCTTATGAGATATGCAATACCTAATCCTTCGGGAGTCCATTTGAAATAGTTTATGTTTGTGCTGGAATTGGTAAGTTGTATTGTATCACCACCATCAACTGCCATTGCCCATACTTGTTTAGTATCATCATCTTTTTTATAAAGAAAGGCAATAAATGCACCATCCGGACTGTATTGAGGAGAACTACCTCTCATTTCATCTTTAAATAGAGGTTTTGATTCTTTGTTTTTAAGGTTCATTCTAAAATATTCTCTATTAGCTCCCCCCGGATCATCGTTGGCTCCTCTGGGTGTCCTAACTGAATATATTACTTCGGTTCCATCGGGGCTAATTTGATGTATGCTACAACCCTTAAGTTCTAGTAGATTTTCAGGTGTAAGGACCGATTGAGCAAAACTAGAATTATGGACTGAAATAATTGCAATAATAGAAACTGCTAAAAATGTATTTAATGACGTTTTCATTTCACTGATATTATTATTTATTTCTTTAAA
>JAERTF010000125.1 GCA_016845105.1 Bacteroidota bacterium
CTCTATGAATGGGCATATAAGATAGGAAGGCCAGGAAACGATTTAATAAACATTTTCCTAAAAACCCCAAGATTTTATATTTATATTCTATTTGCCATCATAGGAACAACTACTTACCTATTTTTAAGAAACATATTAGAATTTTACAAAAAACAGAAAATTAAAAAGCCTCAAAAATAACAATTTAAACATGAAAAAAATAATAACTGAAGAAATGGTAGAAGAGAACGTATTAAACATACTAAAATCTCTAAACTACAATATAATCAGAGGTAGCAACGAAGAATATCTTCCAGGAGGAAGTAAACAACTAAGAGAAAACTACCAAGAAGTAATTCTAATAGATCAACTAAGATATGCAATAAAAAAACTCAACCCAAACATACCAGAAGAAGCAAGAGAACAAGCAATTAAACAAATTCAAAGAGCAGAAACCCAAAAACCACTAACAAACAACCAAAACTTCCATAAAATGCTTGTAGATGGAATAAGCATCCCAATTAAAACAAAAGATGGGGAAAGACACAAAATAATAAATCTCTTCGACTTCAAAGAACCAGAAAACAATGAATTCTCAGCAGTAAACCAATTCACAATCCAAGAAAACAACATAGAAAGAAGACCAGACATAATTCTTTTCATAAATGGATTACCATTAGTAATATTAGAACTAAAAAATCTAGCAGATGAAAAAGCAGATATCTGGCAAGCATACAGCCAACTCCAAACATACCAACAACAACTAAAAGAATTATTCAAATTCAATGAAATATTAATAATCTCCGACGGACAAAACGCAAGAGCAGGAACTATTACTTCTCCAAAAGAAAGATTTATGCAATGGAAAACAATAGACGGAGAAAAACCAAAAAAAGCAACTAATGAAATAGAAACACTACTAAAGGGAATGTGTAATAAAAAAAGATTATTAGACATAATAAGAAATTTCATAGTATTTGAAGATAAGAAAAAAATCCTGGCAGCATACCACCAATACTGGGCAACAAATAAAGCAATAGAATCAACAAGAAGAGCTTCAACAAACTTACAAGATATTCAACAAAATCCAAAACTATATGGATTAAAATCAGTTAAACAACAACCAAAAGGAGACAAAAGAGCAGGAGTTGTTTGGCATACACAAGGTTCTGGAAAATCATTAACAATGGTTTTCTATTCAGGAAAACTAGTAAGAGAGTTCAATAACCCCACAATAATAGTCTTAACAGACAGAAATGACCTAGATGATCAATTATTTGGAACTTTCAGCAGATGTAAAGATATCTTAAGACAAAAACCTGTCCAAGCAGATAACAGAAAACAACTACAAAAACTTCTAAAAGTTTCTTCAGGAGGAGTAGTCTTCACAACAATACAAAAATTCTTCCCAGACAAAGATAAAGAAGAATACCCCATACTCTCAGGAAGAAACAATATTATAGTAATGGCAGATGAAGCACATAGAAGTCAATACGGTTTCTCTGCAAAAGTATCCAACAAAAAAGACAAATCACTCATAACTTATGGATATGCAAAATATCTAAGAGACGCATTACCAAATGCATCATTCATAGGTTTCACAAGAACACCTA
Source organism: Bacteroidota bacterium (assembly GCA_016845105.1). GTDB lineage: Bacteria > Bacteroidota > Bacteroidia > Bacteroidales > F082. The sequence continues at coordinate 1,593 of JAERTF010000125.1, forward strand.
TAGAAAAATCAGACAAATCCACACCAGCAGTATTCGGAAATTATGTGGATGTATATGATATTGAACAGGCAGTAGAAGATGGTTCAACAGTTAAAATATTCTATGAAAGCAGATTAGCAAAATTAGATCTAAAACCAGAACAAAGACTAAAGATAGATGAAGAGTTTGAAGATGTAACAGAAGGGGAAGAAACAGAAGGCAAAGAAAAACTAAAAAGCAAATGGGCTAGAATGGAGAGAGTTGTTGGTTCTCCAAGAAGAGTAAAAAGAATAGCTAAAGATATTGTAAATCATTTTGAAGATAGATGTTCAGTACTAGATGGAAAAGGAATGATTGTAGGAATGTCTAGAAGAATCTGTATAGATTTATACAATGAAATAATAAAAATAAAACCAGAATGGCATAATGAGGACGACAAAAAAGGAAAAATCAAAGTAATCATGACTGGATCCGCTTCAGATCCAAAAGAATGGCAAAAACACATAAGAAACAAATCAAAAAGAAAAAGAATTTATGACGAATATTACAAAGATCCAAAACATGAATTAAAATTAATCATAGTTAGAGACATGCTTCTAACTGGATTTGATGCGCCTTCTATGCATACAATGTACTTAGACAAGCCAATAAAGGGCCACACTCTAATGCAAGCAATTGCAAGAGTAAATAGAGTCTATCCAGGAAAAGAAGGGGGATTAATCGTAGATTACATGGGAGTAGGAACAGAACTAAAGAAAGCATTAATGAATTATACAGAAAGTGGTGGAAAAGGAAAACCCACATTCGAACAAGACCAAGCAGTTAAATTAACTTTAGAAAAATATGAAGTAGTAAAAGACATGTATCATGGTTTCAACTACATGAAATTCTTCAAATTAAAACCAGAAGAAAGAATAAGTTTTATTCCTTCTGCAATGGAACATATTCTAAAAGAAAAAGGAAAAAAAGAAAGATTTTCAAAAGAAGTAACTGCATTATTAAGAGCATTCTCTTTAGCAGTACCTAATAAAAAAGTAATGAAGATTAAAAACGAAGTAGGATTTTTCCAAGCAATCAAAGCATCTATTTCAAAAACAACAGAAACTAAAAAAATACAAAAAGAAACTTACGATACTGCAATCAAACAAATCCTATCAAAATCTGTAGTTTCAGATAGAATTATCGATATTTTTGAAGCAGCAGGAATCAAAAAACCAGAATTATCTATCTTATCAGAAGGATTCTTAGCAGAAGTTAAAGAAATGCCTCAAAAGAACTTAGCATTTGAAGCATTAAAGAAATTATTAAACGATGAAATAAGAATTATTTCAAAAAAGAATTTAATTCAATCAAAATCTTTCATGGACCTATTAGAAAAAACAATCAAAAAATACACCAACAGAAGTATTGAAGCAGCACAAGTAATCGAAGAATTAATAGATTTAGCAAGAAAAGTAAGAGATGAAAAGGGAAGGGGAAAAGATCTCAAACTAACCGATGACGAAATTGCTTTTTATGATGCTTTAGGTGTTAATGACAGTGCAGTTAAAGTTATGGGCGATGAAGCATTAAGGGAAATTGCTTTAGAGTTAACAGAAGTAATTAGAAACAGTGTAAAGATTGATTGGACTCAAAGAGAAAGTGTTCAGGCAGAACTAAGACTTAAAATAAAGAAGATTCTAAGAAAACATGGATATCCTCCAGACAAACAAAAGAAAGCAACAGAAACTGTACTAAAACAAGCAAAACTATTAGCTGAAGATTGGGCGAATAAGTAAAATTTATAAGTAATTTAAATATAAATACATCATGGCCAATAAATTAACAATATTCATTTTTTTAATTTTAACTATTTTTTTAATTGGATGTAAGGGGGAACAATCAACCAAGGAAGTAATTTCTGAAGAGGTTTTAGAAGAACAACCTGCAGAGGAAATAAAAGAGGAAATTATAGAAAAACCCTCAAAAACAAAATCCCTGAGTATAGGAGATAGGGCTACTGATGACAAAGTTAAAATTACGGTTAATGGTGTAAGGTATGCGACAAAGATAGAAGAAAACGATAATGAATATCTCACTGCTGAAGCACCCACAGGAAAACAATTTGTAATTGTAGATATAACTGTAGAAAATTTGATAGATTCAGAAACAAGAATAGTAAATGCTATGGAGTCAACAATTGTTGATTCCGAAGGATATGTCTATATGTTAGATCTTAAAAGTTGGGTTACTGTAAATAATTACTTCATGGGTGGAGAAATACTTCCAGGGATGAAGCAAAGGGGAGAATTAGTTTATCTTCTTCCACAAGATGCAAAAGAACTAAAATTTACATTTAAATTGGAACAGTTTGTAGGGATAACCAAAGTTTTTGAATTAAGTTAGAAAAATTGTAAATTTGAATTTTTAGTTAGAAGATTTATTCAATATAACTTGCTTCCCTGTATCTTTGATCCGATAATAAATTAAATAACCTATCAGTCCAAAAATATTTAGGAACAAAGTTAATAATATAAATGCAGTCCAATTAAATTTTTTAGGAGATCTGAATACAGTTTGATATTTATTAGAAGATACTAACATATATCCTTCTTCAGTCAGCAAGGATACTATTTTTTCAAAGTTTTTATTATTTGCAGAATAAGAATTTTTATATTTTAATTCCTTTTTAATAGAATTTATCTCTAATTTTTTTGCAGCCATTTTATTAATTATTTAGAAATTTAATTATTTATATTATTTGCTATCGGTCAGTCCACATCCTCAACCCACGTTCAAGATCCAGAATCAATCCAACCATAAAGCATACTTCCAATCCTCCTTCCTATTCAAACCAAGCGAAGTCAACTCTCTTTCCAACTCCAATAACCCTCAACACCAACAACAACATGATCTAATACACTAATATCCAACAAACAACCAATCTCAACCAACCGTTCAGTTATACTAACATCCTCATCACTAGGTTCACAATCACCCGAAGGATGATTATGTATTAATATAATACTATTAGCACTCTCTCTAATAGCACTCCTAAAAACTTCTCTAGGATGAACTATACTACTATTCAAAGTACCAACACTAACCAACTCCTTCTTAATAATCCTATTCTTAGTATCCAATAACAAAACAAAAAAATGCTCTTTCTTCAAACCAACCAACTCATCCTTAAACATATCATAAACATCCTTACTACATCCAATACTCTTCTTAAAACCCTTATTAACCAACTTACCATACCTTTTACTCAATTCAACAACACTAAGTATCCGTAAAGCCTTAACATAGTCACAATCACCTTTCAATTCATTATAACTAACATCACCAAAACCAACTAAACCATACTTCTTCAACAATCTATGACTCAAACCAAGAACACTCTCCCTACCACCACTACCTAAAACAATAGCCAACAATTCAGCAGTATCTAAAGAACCAACACCATTATTAATCAACTTATAACTTGGCTTAGAACTAAAATGCATATCTTTTATTTTCATAAAAACAACAAACCTCCAAACTTAATAACAACAACCAAGAATTTCTCGAAAACTTTCCAATAAACTCGGAAATTAAAACGCATTTACTGTACTTACCTCCCCTGCGGAGACGTTTTATAAATAATAACTAATTAGTAAACTAAAGGAGGTCAACAAATAACGAAAACTATTTAAATGTTTCAATATTTAAAACAATTGTTTCAAAAATGAAAACAATAATAAAAAAACCTTATTGGGATATATTAAGCGTTTTTTACAAAAACAAGAATAAGCAGATACATCTTAGGGCGCTCTCAAGAACAA
>JAERTF010000126.1 GCA_016845105.1 Bacteroidota bacterium
CAATAATAAATGATGAATATCTTAAGAAAATTGTTTTTATTGACACTAACACAATTGATTCTGAGATTGAAGATTTTTTACGATACAAATATTTTAAAGGATATTTCAATAAGTATGATATCCAAATAACTAATTGCGGTAAAAATGAATTAATAGAAATTCAACCAGAAGGAGAAATTTACAATTGTTCTGACTATTTTAATTCATTAATTAGCGATATTACTTATGGTACAATAGACAGTTCGCTTTTTCGCTTCAATTCAGGTACAGAAAGTATATACTACATAAGCAAGTTTACCATTTCGCATCCAAATAACGATGATATCTTCAGAAATATCTTTGTAGAGTTTGTTTCTTCACATGTTCCTGAAGGCTTGGGATATCCCGAATTATTGTTGGATAACACATCCCAAGATTTAAATCTATCTGAGTTTTCTTTTGCCAAATACTCAAACAACATATTAACATACAAGTTTGGAGATTTTGCTTACAACACCTATTTCACTGCTACAGATAATTTCGATTTTGGAACATTTTTTATTTATGATGATTATAGGCATTATGCCGTTGACATATCTCCACAAACCTATCTAATCGTTAGCAGAAAACAAACATCACTTGTTTTTAAAATAGTGGTCTTTTCGCTTATTTTTATTCTTTTTTCAGTGTTATCGATAATTGTATACCTAATTGTATACGCCAAAACAGCATTCTATCTTTTCAGATTAAACTTCAAGACTAGGCTTCAAACATTTGTTATTGCAACCTTAACCATTACATTTCTGTTAATGGCTGCATCTACTCTTTTTTACATTGAAGATTCCAACAGGGAAGATCTTGAAAAACAGTTACTTGAAAAAACTAATTCCGTATTAATTGAACTGCAACATAAACTATCTAGCGTTAATGATTTTGAATATGAGGATCCCGAAACACTCCATCAACTTTTACGTAAGTTTTCTCTAGTATTTTTTTCAGATATAAACCTATATGACAAATCAGGTGTCCTAATAGCTACATCAAGACCCGAAATTTTCGAAAAAAGTTTATTATCGCCTTACATAAATCCATTGGCATTTAAGGCAATCTTTTTTGAAAACAAGCTAAACTTCATAACAGAAGAAAATATTGGATCACTAAATTATTACTCATCGTATGTTCCAATTAATCTTAATAACGACCTTCCCATCGGTATAGTAAATCTTCCATATTTCGCTCGACAAACTGAATTCACAAAATCCTATTATATAATGTTATCATATCTAATTAATATATATGTAATAATTGGGATTATAGGAACTCTGATTGCAGTAATATTTTCAAGATATTTAACAAGGCCACTGGTATTACTGCAACAAAGTATATCAAACATAAGAATAGATGAACACAACGAAAAAATTAACTGGAGCAAAAATGATGAAATAGGTTTACTTATAACAGAATATAATCGAATGGTAGATAAATTGGAGCAAAGTGCTGATTTATTGAAACACTCAGAAAGAGAAAGTGCATGGAGAGAAGTGGCAAAACAAATAGCTCATGAAATTAAAAACCCTTTAACTCCAATGAAATTAAATGTACAATACCTGGAAAAATCATTTAAAAACAATGATCCCGAATTTGCCTCTAAAATTAAGAATATTAGTGAGTCTTTAATTACTCAAATAGACACATTAGATAATGTTGCAGAAATGTTTACAAACTTCGCAAAGTCCAAAAGCATCGTGTTTGATAAGGTTAATCTTAAGAAATTATTAATTTCAACCATTAACCTATTCGATAAAAAGAAAAACATAAGTGTCCAGCTGATTTTTGATGAAAAAAATGATGACTTAGTAACTCTGGGATTTGAAAAAGACATCCTCCGGGTTATTAATAATCTACTTAAAAATGGAACTCAGGCCATTGAAAGCACCAAAGAAGGGGTAATTCTAATAACGGCAGCAAGTAAACCAAATTACATAGAGGTAAAAGTTTTTGACAATGGCAAAGGTATTCCAGATGATATGAAATCCAATATTTTTCAACCATACTTTACAACCAAAACAAGTGGAACAGGTTTAGGATTAGCCATTGTGAAAAACATAATGAGCGAAATAGGAGGGGAGGTTTACTTTGAATCTGAAATTAATAAGGGCACAACTTTTTATTTACAATTTCCAATTGCGAAATAGCAAAACAATCAAACGCACCTTAGAAAGTAATTCTCGGTTTGAGTTATTTTTTCCATACTTTTGAATCCATGAGTAGTGCTAGTAATCCCATAAAAAAACTTGCTGGAGAAACTGTAATTTACGGTCTGGGTACAATGGTGCCAAGATTCCTAAACTACCTGCTTGTACCTCTTTATACTATTTATGTATTTACAAAGGCAGAATACGGTCAGGTTACTTTATTATATTCTTATGTGGCAATATTGCTGGTACTCCTAACTTTTGGCATGGAAACTGCATTTTTTAGATTTGCCAACAAGAGTAATAGACCTAAAGAAGTATTCAATACCGCAACAACACTAATATTAGTTGTCACTTTATTATTCCTGTTAACTATTTTTAGTTTTGTTGATGAAATAGCCATATTAATCCAATATCCGTCAAATAAAGAATACGTGCTTATTACGGCTCTGATTATAGCAATTGATGCAATAACAGCATTACCTTTTGCCTATTTGAGATATCAGAATAGAGCACTTAAATTTTCTTCAATTAGAATTATTAGTGTTGTCATTACAATTTCATTGAATCTAATATTTTTGGTTGCTATTCCTCAGTATTATGGGGATGAATACACCTCGTTGCCAATATATAATACCACAAGCCTGGTATCTTTTGTTTTTATTGCCAATCTAATTGGATCAATTTCCACATTATTTTTGCTTGCCAGTGAGTTTAAAAGTTTTAGGATTAGATTTGATATTGTACTTATAAAAAAAATGCTTAGCTATGGCTTACCCATACTTATTATTTCACTATCGTTTATGATTACCGAGGTTGCTGATAAAATAATGCTAAAGTATTTATTACCAAACAAATTGGAGGCGGATTCGCAATTGGGTGTTTATGCTGCATGCTATAAACTTGCAATAATTATGATGCTATTTATTCAAATGTTTAGATATGCTGCAGAACCATTCTTTTTTTCTGAAGCAAAGAAAAAAGATGCGAAAAAAACATATGCGCAAGTAATGACATTATTTATAGCATTTACATGGTTTATTTTTTTATTAGTTACATTGTATCTGGATCTATTTAAATATTTCATAGGTAGTGCATTTTGGTCTGGTTTGGAGATTATTCCAATAATACTATCTGCTAAATTGTTTATGGGCGTTTTTTACAATCTATCTGTATGGTACAAGCTTACCAATAAAACTCTATATGGTGCAATAATAGCAGTTATTGGAGGATCACTTACAATAGCATTAAATATTGTTCTTATTCCAAAGTTTGGATATATTGGTTCAGCGTGGGCTAATTTTGTAAGTTATTTTTCAATAATGGTGATTTCCTTTTTATGGGGAAGAAAAGTTTATCAAATTAACTATAAGCTAAATAAAATATTATTGTATTCTTCTATTGCAATTATTATATATACAGTATCCAGATATATTGAAGGAATTGATGCCCATTTTTACTATTCGTTAGTTACATTTTTATTGATTGCTTATGTATCGATAGTTTTCATAATTGAAAGAAGTTCTAAAAAACCCGCTCATGTGTAATATTATCATTATATATTTGCAATAACCACGTAAACCTCAATACTGAAATCATGCTATCATTTTTCAAGTCATCAAAAAAAAAGACTCATAAAAAGGGTCAGTCATTTTACGATCGTGAAAATCTTATTCAAACCATTGACGAATTAAATATTGTTCTAGGTCATCTTGGGTCATCAACTACAACTAAATCCAATTCTAACCTTCTGTTTCAAAATAAGGAACTTGATACAATTACTAAGGATAATTTAAAAGATTATTTCGGGGAAGAATCATTTTTACTTGAACATACAAACCTGGTTGCAAATCATAATGTATATTACTATAGAATTACATCCGAACATCTCCGCTTCCTAATCCAAATTCACTTTATCGATAACAAATTTTTCTTTGCTGGAACCAAGGTTTACTCTGATAGTATATTATCTAATAATGATAAACAAAAAGTTATTAAGCGTATAACTAATAAATACTATCCCGAAGCAGATGAAAACCTAATAGATTTTGACATTGAGGATCCAAAAGGTAATATATTATTTACACACGATAATGTTTACTATTATATTAAATACCTTGCGAATAATGAATTAAGCAGAGAATTAAAAAACCAGTTTTCTGGTTATGTTAAACCCAAATCTGGTGACCATATAAAAGATACTTTGGATACCTTAATTTAGCATAATTACCAATTAATAAATAGAGCTACAAATTTTGGCAGGTATTTATATTCATATTCCTTTTTGCAAACAAAAATGTCATTATTGCAATTTCTACTCAGTGGTTTCTCTTAAACATCGCAATGATTTTTCTGAAGCTCTGATTAGAGAAATAATATCAAGAAAGAATTATTTAAGTGCTGAAGAAATTAACACAATCTATTTTGGTGGAGGAACTCCATCGATGCTTTCAATTCAAGAAATTTCAAACATAATAGATGCTATATATGAATACTATAACATATCAGCTAATGTAGAAATAACACTTGAAGCCAACCCCGATGACCTTAGTAAGAATTTAATTTTTGATATAAAAGAATATACACCAATAAATAGATTAAGCATAGGCATTCAAAGCTTTTATGATGATGACCTTCAATATTTAAATCGGGTTCATGATTCATCTCAGGCACATAAATCAATTGAAATAGCATTGGAAGCAGGCTTCAATAACTTGACTGTTGATTTAATTTATGGTATTCCAACTCTGACCGATGAAAAATGGAAGAACAATCTGAAAATGTTTTTTAATTATGACATACCACATTTATCATCATATTCATTAACTGTAGAAAAAAATACAGCTCTTGATGTACTTATAAAAAAACAAAAGCTTGCAAATATTAGTGAAGATCAAAGCATTGGACATTTTAAAACATTACTTGAGGAATCTGAAAAAAACAAATTTATCCATTATGAAATATCAAACTTTGCAATTGAAGGGTATTACTCAAAGCATAATAGCATTTACTGGTTAGGAGGACATTATTTGGGTTTAGGACCATCGGCACATTCGTACAATGGTATTTCTCGGCAATGGAACATAATGAGTATTAGCAAATATTGTGATGTTCAAAATCATGAAAGTATCGTACACGAAAAGGAAGTGCTTACCAATGATCAAATGTATAACGAATATATTTTAACTTCGTTAAGAACTTCATGGGGTTGTGATATTGAACATATTAACAATGTTTTTGGAAACAAATACAAATCACATTTTAAGAAAAATATAGCTGAAGCTATCAAAGACAATAAAGTAAAAGCAGTAGGAAATGTTTATACATTAACCAGCAAAGGAAAACTATTTGCAGATGGTATTTCTTCAAGCCTATTTTACGACCTATTAGCTCTTTGAACCAAATTTAGTTATCAGGTATCCAATCACAGGAGAAAACAGTATACAGACAAAAAATGACCATTGTACGCCTATCTTTTTCTTCTTTCCAACTGTTTCAGAAATAATCAACGAAAGCGCATACCATGCAATTGTTATGAAAATAATCCAATATTCGTTCATAGCCTAGTAAAAATAAATAAACAAATAAATTATCGGTATAACTATTCCCAGAATCGTCATCCAGGCACCTCGTTTAGTAATTCCGTTTGAACCACGAGGTATTAATAATCCTGTTAAACCAAGTATAATCAATGCTCCGGCAAATATATCAGAAAACCAAGTCCAATACTTTATTGGATTATAATGCAAATAATTCACTTCTCGAAATAAAGCCCGTCTTATGGTTTTTTCAACAAGTCCATTCCCACTTAAAAGATTGATGTACACGGTACCATCTTTTATGAATATTTTTACATACTCATCATTGGGAAAATAATGGCTTTTATAATTTTCAGCTTCATTTAAAGGTTCAATAAATTTCTTTAACTCAGCTTTAGTTGGCTTTGTTGATGGAGGTTCTATTTCAAACTCTTCGCTTATAACAATATAATTTGGATTCCAATCATTTATATGATTAATGGCAATGCCAGATAGGGCATATATTACAACCATTCCAAAAAATAAATAGCCAAAATCCCGGTGGACTGCTTTGTTCCACTTACGCCACTTAAATGCCATTTACTATCAAATATTAATGTTCGTGGTTATGCTCTCCATCATGATCATGTCCAGAATCAGCATCATGATTATGGTTTCCATTATCTACAACTTCATAAGATGTGCATAATACTGAATAAAAGGATAAGTGATCGTCACCCGAATCTTTGATCATTTGACGTAGGTTATTTACTTTTTCCATTTCTTCAGCCATATCAGCACCTGCGCCACCTTTCTCAACTGTTCCGCCAAGATGTGAACCTTCACCTTTATCATCAGCCATATCGCTACCTGATTTAATTTCCTCTTCCCATTCTCTTAGGTAATCTTCATCTATACGTTGCTCTTCAACAATACCTACAAGAACCAGTTTATTTCCTTCAAGTTCCATATTAAAAGCAGCAATTTCTTCATCGGGAGTAATTTTGATTCTGGCATCAGAATCTTCACTTACTAGAAATAGTCGTTGTCCACCATGTTTACAAATATGGTCAACGGTTCCTTTCATTTTAATTTTCTTGCCAACAAAGTTTCCGGCCTGTTCATCAAATTCAGCTACTAGTACAGGTGTTATTTCATCCACAACAACAGCTTTAGTATTTTCCTTTGTGTCCTTTGATTTGTTAGCATTTTCACATGATGTTACTATCATGGCAATTACAGCAATAAATAATAAATATTTTTTCATGATTTTAATTATTTTTGGTTGGGCGAAGATAGTATTTATCCATTAAAATTTAACATTGATTATTTTTATTAGTTCCCAATACTAATTCCATCGTATTTTACCTCTTTTCCACCTGAATAAGATATTACTAACAATGGAATACCTAAATCATCGAACTTTTTCCAATCACCATTCTTTCGGCCCATTATATATTTTCCCTGTTGTTTAATTTTACCGTTATCCCAATACCATGTATGTTCACCATTGGGATTATCATCTATATATTTCCCTTCGTATCTTAAATTTCCTTCAGCATAGTATGATTTCCATAAACCATTTCTCAAACCTTCAGAGTATTCTCCTTCATCATTTGAATCGCCTACTTTGTAGTTCCAAATTCCTTCCTTTTTACCTTCCAAATAATCACCTTGAGTGATAATATTACCAACCTTATCATATTCTGTTAACATACCATCTGGTAATCCATTGTAAAAGCTTTCTTCTCTGAGTAAGCTACCATCGCTATAATACCAATACCACTTTCCATCGGGTTTATTATTTACATAACTTCCTGTTTCTTCAAGGTTACCGCTTTTATAATAGTACCTCCAGTTTCCGTTCTTTAAATCGTTTAAATAATCGCCTTCTGCCTTTATACTACCATTATCATAGTATTCCTTCCAATTTCCTTGTTTCAGTCCGGCATCGGTAAAAATTCCTTCTCCAATAATTTTACCATAACGAAATATAAAGGACTTTTCTACCTTTCCTTCTTCGTTATACTCTCTTCTAACTCCTTCCGGAATGCCATCTTTTGTATAGGTTGCTACTACTTTAACCTTCCCATTTGGGTAATAATCTGTTCTAACATCTAATTTTTGTAATTCCTCGGCTTTCTCAAATTTCTCGCCTTCAACAAACTTAATTGCAGATAACAAATTACCATTTAAATCATACTCCTTGAAATAACCATGTTTTAGACCATGTTTATAAGTACCTTCCTTTATTAAAACCGTTTCATCATCGCTATACCAATTCCATTTTCCATGGGGCATTTTTTCGGAATCATATCTATTTATTCGGGATCTATCGGTGATATATCCTTTTTTATAAGTTATTAATTGAATAATATTTCCATCCTCATCATATTCCCTTGAAATACCATCTTCAAGTCCGTTTAAAAATGGTGTTTTGATCTTAATTTTTTTATTTGGATAGAATACCAGTGTATTACCTTGTTTAATATCATTAACAAAACTTTCCTTTATGATATCTAGTCCCTGATAAGTAATTCTATATCCATTCTTCTTACCATTTTTATAGTTAATTTCAAGTATTATTTTACCATCTTCATCATAGAATTTCCAAAGACTATCCAATTCAAATTCCCTACGATTACCTTCCGATTTAATAATACCATTTTTGTAATAGTTTTTCCAATAACCATCAGGCTTACCATTTCGCATAGTTCCTTCGCTAACCTTTAAACTATCTTCACCGTAAAAAATATTATATCCATTTGGATTAATATCATTATTGACCTGACCATATATGGACAAGCTAATCAAAAAGTTAAAAATTATGAATATGGTTATTTTTAGGTTCATATTAATTACCTACACTTCTTCCTTTTAGCACCCTGCGTTTTCTCTCAAAATTTGATATATATTCTTTATTAACCATCAACAATGTGCTACTACTAGCCGGAACAATGAAGTATGTACTAGTATCATAAACCACACATCCATAGTTTTCTTTCCAACTATCAGCAGAAATTTGATACTTCGTATCTTCATTTATATCGAATCTAAGGTTTCTTTTTTCACCTGTTTCAAACGCAATATTCAAAAATTCGGTTCCTTTCCTTACTGCTACTCCCTTTGTCTTTTTCGGAATAATTACTTCTTCAAAATACTCTCCATTCTCGAGTCTTATTGTCCCCTTGGCAATTTGTGTTTCTTCTTTAGAAAGATTACGTAGAAGTACTATTTTTTCTGAGTTATAAAATTGTACTTTCTCTACATCAAGATCATTATATTTCAAATCATTACGTATTTCCTGTGTAAAATATATAAGATTTGAACAAGAAGAAATAACCAATGATATCAACACAAAAAAAGCAATAACTAAATTCTTCTTCATAGCGTTAAATAAGTTTAAGTTTTTTCGAAATATCCAGCATTCTCAAAATGGGTTTATTAGCAAGATCCATTACTTTTTTGTCCATTTCTATTGTCGGAGTTTCATTTTTCAAAGCTAAGTATAATTTTTCCAATGTATTTAATTTCATATACGGACAATCATTACAACTACAAGTACTATCTGATGGTACTATTAAAAATTCCTTATCAGGAGATAATTTTTGCATTTGATGTATTATACCTGACTCAGTAACAACAATATACTTTTTATTCAAATCATTTTGTGTAAATTTAATCATTCCAGTGGTAGATCCAATATAGTCAGCCAAAGCCAAAACCGGTGCATTGCATTCGGGGTGTGCAATAATACTTGCGTCGGGATTTTCCTCTTTCATTTTAATTATTGCCTCGGTTGATAATATATCGTGTACTTCACAAGTACCATTCCATAATACCATATTTCGTCCTGTAATTTTATTTATATATCCACCTAAATTTTTATCAGGAGCGAATATTATTTTTTGATCTTTTGGAAGCGATTCTACAATTTGAACAGCATTTCCTGATGTACAAACAATGTCTGTGAGGGTTTTTATTGCAGCAGTAGTATTAATATATGATATGACTAAATGATCTGGATACTTCTCCTTAAATTTTCTAAAATCGTCTTCGGGACATGAATCGGCCAAAGAACATCCAGCTTCCAAATCTGGAAGCAAAACCAAAGTATCGGGATTTAACATTTTAGCAGTTTCGGCCATAAAATGAACTCCCGCAAAAAGAATTATATCTACTTTAGCTTCGGCTGCTTTTTGAGCTAATCCCAAACTGTCGCCAACAAAATCCGCTAATTCTTGAATTTCTGGTATTTGATAAAAATGCGCAAGTATAAGAGCATTCTTTTCTTTTTTAAGCTTTAAAATTTCTAATTTGTAATCCATCCTTTAAACAAAATAAAATTCAAATTAATAGATAAAAATTGATATTAACAATACCCTATATTTATAT
>JAERTF010000127.1 GCA_016845105.1 Bacteroidota bacterium
CCGTAACCCACGTCTTCTAACTAAAAATTTAATTTATTAACTTTGTACGGTTCATTAATTCAATTGTTGATTATGCAAGGAATTATATTTGTGTTGTTCAGTAAATTTGTTAGAGAAAATTTTGATTACAAACATCTAAACCAAATTAAAACTAATGCTGATTTAGCTGGTAAATTTCATAGTGTAGACCAAGCTCATCCAGACGAAGAGTTATTTCAACTAGTTAATGCCGCAAGTAAACATCTTGATATTGATATTGGTACATTATTGGAGTCTTTTGGTAATTACATTGGGCCAGTTTTACTAACTACATATAGTTCATACATAGATCCTGAATGGAATAGTTTGGATTTGTTGGAAAATATTGAATCAACAATGCATGACGTAGTAAGAATGAATTCTCCTGATGCAACACCCCCAAGCTTGGAAATAAGCCGAATTAATGATAAGAAGGTAGCAATTGATTATACTTCTGAACGAAGAATTATTCAATTGGGCATTGGAATAATTGACTCCATTTCTGACCATTACAATGAAGATCTAGTTATTGAACAAGAGGATATTCCAGATGGAACAAGATTAGTAGTTACTTTAGTATAAACCATATTACAATTTAATGAAACAACCTCATTTCTTCAATAGATAAATCGTATAATCATTTCGTAATGGGTTATTTATCATGTTTTTAACCTCTCTTAAATTGTATAAAAGGTAAATAAACAACCTATTGTTTCTATCCAGATAAAAACACAAACTTTGGCTAATGAATAAATTCACAAAAGCAATAGTACGAACACCTAGTAAGAGTCTGATTAAGGGTTTATCATCAGCAAATCATGGTATTCCAAACTATGAGTTAGCTTTAAAACAACATACCGAGTATATCAAGGCACTTATTAGCTGTGGGTTAGAAGTAACTGTGTTGCCGCCAGATGAAAACTTTCCTGATTCAACTTTCGTTGAAGATGTGGCTTTACTAACCGACAATTGTGCAATTATCACAAATCCGGGAGCTGAATCTCGAAAAGGGGAAATAGCAGCCATTGATGAAGTGTTATCAAAATTCTATCGCAATATATATAGAATTGATGATCCAGGAACCATAGAAGCTGGTGATATAATGATGGTAGGTTCACATTTTTACATTGGATTGTCAGAAAGAACCAATGAAGAGGGTGCAAAACAAATGATTTATATACTTGAGAAATATGGAAAAACAGGTTCTCTAATAAATCTTGAGAAGGTACTTCACCTTAAAACCGGTCTGGCTTATTTGGAAAACAATAATCTGGTAGCATGTGGAGAGTTTCTGATAAAAGATGAATTTCAAAGTTTTAATATCATTGAAATTGATGAGTCCGAAAGCTATGCTTCCAATTGTATTTGGGTAAATAATAAAGTAATAATACCACTAGGATATCCAGAGGCAAAGGAGAAAATTGTGAATGCCGGATATGACATTGTTGAAGTAGACGTTAGCGAATTTAAAAAACTTGATGGCGGACTGAGCTGCTTATCACTGAGATTTTAATTAGAAAACCTTAAAAAAATAAACCATGAATCAACAATTACTTTTTAGTATAGTATTGAGCATATTGCTCATGTTCTCATCAAATATAATAGCTATGGAAACATCCGGAAACAAAATTAAAGGAGATACAACGGAAATTAACGAAGAAGATAAATTAGTAGTAGTATGGACTAGTGGAGATCGAGAAGTGGCCTTAAAAATGGTGTTTATGTATACTTACAATGCAAAAAAATATGGTTGGTGGAAAGATATAACATTACTTGTATGGGGTCCATCCGCAAAACTCTTATCCGAGGATAAAGAGCTTCAAGATTATGTTAAAGATATGTCTAAAATTGACATAAACTTATTGGCATGCAAAGGATGTGCTGATCAATATGCAGTATCAGAAAAATTAGAAGAAATAGGAGTTACAGTGAAATATACTGGCGTTGATTTGACCAACTTCATCAAAGAACGACATGTTATAACATTCTGATTTTTTGATATAATTATGTGTATTTCTATTCAATTATAACTTTTTTAGTCACCATTGAGTTTTTTCTACTTATAAGTATATAATAAACTCCTTTTGGGAAATATGTAAAATCTATTTGGTTATCATATTTTCCCCATTCAGGAATAAATTCTCCACTAAATATTTGTTGCCCATGTGAATCTAATACTGAAAGTTTGAACCTAAGATCTTTATCTGAAAAAACGGAAATATTAATTATACCCTCAGACGGGTTAGGATATACTTCAAGTTTTAGTGATTGTATAAAATCCTCATTAACTTGAGTACACTCATCAATGGTAAGTGTCATATCATCAGTATCTTCACCTATACAAGGAGCAACCGAACTTGCATATAACTCCAGTTCTACCGATCCATTGTTTATATCTTGCTCACCTGGAGTATATATGGCATGCATTAAGCTTGAATCATTAAATTGTCCATCACCGGATGTTGACCACACAAGTGAATCTCCAAAATCAACGGTTGGTTGTGTAATAAATGACTGATCTTTACATATTAGTGTATCACTTCCTGCATTGATGCTTACCATGTTTACTAAATCAACATGAAGAGTATCGCTATCTTCCATGCCAGATTGATAACCATATGCATTAAGAATTAGCTCAAAATAGCCATTTTCGATATCCTGAGCTCCTCTTATGTATATAGTATTAAGGCTATTTGGACTTTGAAGAGTGCCATCTCCCAATGCTGTCCACGACACAGATGTATAATTCTCAGCAGCACCCTGAACAAAAAATGGGTAATCCGCACAAGCACTTGTATCATCTCCTGCAATGGCAATTGGAGGTAATAATTCACCACTTAGTGATAGCGATGCTATTCTTGTGGCCCATGCCGATTTAATGTATTCGGTAGTAAACCAAAATGTTGTATCATCAACAGGGTCGACCGACATATAACTATAATCGCCCCATCGTGCAGATCCACCTTGTGAACCGGCTCCACCAATAATCGTGATCTCTTCAATATCCATTTCTCCCAACGGAGAGTCAGACAATCGTCCGGTATATCTAATGGAAGGGAAAATTGAATCACTTGTAACCGAATAACCCAATGCAATATCACCATTTCCATTCATGGCCAAAGAGGCCATCCATCTACTTATATTATCATTTGGAGCATATGTACCTTCCTGATATATATACCATTGAGTTTCTCCGTCATTTCTTCTTAACTCATACCATCTAATTCCAGCCCGTGTACCAACTTTTACAGTATGATTTATTGTCATTGATTCATGGGTCCCAAAATTCCTATACTTCAATGGATACATCGAATATTTTGACAAAGGATCTAGTTTCTGTGATGAGTTAGGCTGTGGCAATTGATTTCGGTTTCCTGGATCAAAAAAATCAAAGGCAGTAACTGTTAAATCATCCCAAAGGCTAAAACTTGAATTGTTTGGATTATTCCAGTCTACCTCAAATTTAAAGACCTCAAGGGTTTGGGGTGTTCCATATTTATTAAGATTAACCACCCAATTTGGAGATCCTGCTGGTGGCAATTCTAATCCATCAAAATCAGAGGTATTTGTACCGTATTGGTTGGGAAAAGGACCAAATTCAACAGTTCTTGCATTGGGACTACCAACAAGCATTGAATCTTTCTCAAAGGCAACTATTGTTGATCCGGCATAACCTCCATCAAACATATTATAAGTAGCATAATATCCGTCGGGCCAACTGCTAAACTTAGGATAGTCATTGAAGATATTATATTCAAAGGCATATCTGTAATAAGCACCCAAAGGATCGGGAGTTTCACTAATAGCAATAAGCTCCCAATATGTTCCATTGCTGGTATTTACAGCAAACTGTGTGGCAATCCAACGGTCTTCAATTTCATCATAAATTACAATGGGGTCACCATCATTTGTACCTGTCCATGGACCGATAAAACCACTCCACAATGTACTATTATCTACAGGTCCATATAATAGATTACCCTGTTTATCCCATATTGCAAAGGAAACATTCACCATTTGAAAATAATGGTTTGGACCCACATCTCCATCTGTATCAGGAGGGGTTAATGCAGTAATTCTACCAACACCAGCAAAGTTTTGAATTGGTCCGTTAACATTTCTAGAACCCATTGTTTTCTGCAGTACCAAATCTTGTTTTGGGGATGTGAAATTCGCATATAATTCACTTTCATCCCTTGTGTCATTTTGAACAATATTGTCTTTCCAGCTTCTATCTCTAGTTCCAGGTAGAACTATTTTCATGTTTCTTAGCTCAGGAGTTTTATCAGAGTAGTATGCTTTTTTAACTTTTGGTAAAACCGAATTATAATTTTGTCCGATTGCAGCGATGGAAATAAAAGTGAATGCCAATAAAGTGGTAATGGTTTTGGTAAACATAATATAGTGTTTAGAAATACTAGTAAGTTATTATTCTCTCGACAAAGATAGCACAAACAACTATTATAAATTATTTTACTGTTCAATTAACAATTTTGTAACTATTTAAGCTATAAAGTTATAAAGCTAAACGACATTACTAATAGTAGTAATAATTTCTTATTTTTGTGTAAAAACCAAACTTAATACCATGAAAAAAGCTATACTAGTATTTCTCACAATAGTGATAACAACCGCCATTTCAAGTCAGAGTATTCCTAACATTAGCGAATTAATTGATTATAATTATAGATTAATGAATACAGACGATCAAGTATTATTACTTGATTCCGGTAATGTACATTTTTTCATGTACTCTTTAGAGGATTCTGTAATTATGGGACGAAGCTATTATGTTTTTGATAACTATGGCTTGTTAACGAAAGATTCTAGTATAATGCTATTACCTGATACACAAGAATGGATATATTCACAAAAAAGACTTATGCAATATAACGCAAATCATTACCTTATTGACGAAATACTATATGAAGGAGATTGGTTAAGCCCTCAGTGGCATGAAGAGGAATGGAGGATATTCCATTATCCCCAAGGAGATACACTTATTATGTATGACTTAATAAATGATTGGAGTGAACAAACATCATCATGGCAAAATTACGATAGTAGTTTCTACATATACAATACGGATAATTTGGTAGAGTATGAGTTCTCATATGGTTGGGATCATAACCTGAATGTCTATGAGAAATATTATAAATATCATCACGCCTATACTAACTATCTGCTTACAAGTGATACGTCATTTTCCTATTGGAATGGATATGAGGAATATAATGGCCTCACACGCTATGAATATGATGGTAATGGAAATAGAACTAAAAAAGAGTCCTACTACTATGATGGCACATCGGGTTTAACCCCGAGTGAAAAGCGAGAGTATATTTATACTGGCAATAATATTTACTCAAAAACCATAAGATATGAATGGGATACTGATATTTCTTCTTGGCTTAGAACTGAGGAAACACATTTTTATTACAATGAGGATAATAACTTAGATATAGTTATATATTGGGAATTAGATGACCTAGGAATTATGGAGAAACAATGGACATATGAGTTTTTCTATAGTTACCATACTGTTGTTGGTAATGAAGAACAAAAACCTATCAAATCTTTTTCTGCATTTCCAAATCCTTGTGATGATATTCTTACCATTACCTCAATCAATTCAGAGGAATTACTTCTATTGGATATTAATGGTAAAATTATTAGGAGATTATATATAAACGCAGGTGTAGGCAAATTAAACCTATCAAACCTTGAAAAGGCTGTTTATTTTTTGGTTTCCAAAAATGGAGCTTATCAACAGAAAATAATTGTCCACTAGAATGTGCTAAAAAAGAGTCATGAAATATCTCATAACCATTTATAAACCAAAGCCATATTCATTTGTTTATCTCAATATTACAGTAGTTGATTAAGTAAGAATATGATAATCTTAGATGGTTTTGAAAATTGTTTTTCATAATTTTCATTTGCATTCACATATTTATTACTATATAAATGCAAAAATTCAAGTAGCTTTATAATCTGCTAGTAAAGTAATGGTAATTGTTCAGGTTCCTAGAATGATATTGGCAATAAACTGTCACCCCAATCCTCGCTCTCTTTTTTGATCAATTAATTCGTTCCATCTGTATTTCAGTGGTTTCGGTGTAATTATTTCAAATAAATCAAAAACATAATATAAAAATGTTGCAGATAATAAAAATATGTCTACTTTTGTCGTTGTAAACAACATTTGTTTAAACTAAGCAATATAAATACTTTTGACTAATGTCAGATTCAAGTTCAATTCATGCATTGGCCTACTTTAATTTATTAAAGACAGGTAGTTGGGTAGAAGAAAGACTAAAAAAAGCCATCAAGCCTTTTAATCTCACACATGCTCAATTAAATGCTTTGTATATACTTATGGAAAGTCACCCTAAGCCCGTTTGTGCAAATGAATTAAAAAACAAAATATTAGTTAATAATCCGGATATAACCAGATTGCTTGACAGATTAGTTAGTAAAGGGTTTGTATATAGAGATACTTGCAGTGAAAACAGAAGGAAAATAGATATTTCACTTACAGACAATGGAAAGTCCTTATTTCTAAAAGCTCATGATGCCGCAAAAAAAGCCCTGGGAAATTTCTTTGAGAAGCAAATTACAAAAGAAGAAGCGAAAGAACTTAGAAGAATACTACATAAAATAAGAGCATAAAAAATTTTACACTAACATTTGTTGTGAACGTATTTTGTTAACAACAATACAACTAAATAATATTAAACATTAACAATAAAAATTAGAAAAGAATGAAATCAATTAAATTAGCAATAGCAGCAATAATTATGATGTCTGGTACAGCAATGCTTGCAAAAGAATTAGTTGTAAACACTAAAGAATCAACTATTGAATGGACAGGTAGTAAAATCGGCAGCGACCACAATGGCTTTATCCAGTTAAAAAGTGGTTCATTTGATCTGAAAAAGGATAGGATAGTTGCGGGTAGTTTTGTTATGGATATGAATACGATAACATGTACTGACATAGAAGACGAAGAATATAACAAGAAATTAGTGGGTCACCTTAAATCAGATGATTTTTTTGGAGTTGAGAAATTTCCTACTGCAAAATTTAAAGTATTAAGTAGCACCGAATTTAAAAATGGTAAAGCAACCATAACTGGTGACTTAACTATCAAGGGCAAAACAGAAAGCATATCTTTTGATGTAACTAAAAAAGGTAAAGACTATACCTCTAAAATTAAAGTTGACAGATCAAAGTTTGATGTTAGATATGGCTCAGACTCATTTTTCGATAATCTCGGTGATAAAGTAATCGATGATATTTTTATACTTGATATTAAGCTGGTTGTAGAATAGTTGTAGTTATACAATAAAACTATCCGTAATTCAATCTAATGAATAGGAAAGAGTTTATCAGCAAATCATTATTTGCAGGTGTTGTAGGAGTTACAGCACCTGCAATGCTATTGGGATCAAGTAATTCTGATTATAACAAGTCAATGGATCGGATTGGATACAATCATATACCAAATAACGAAGACAAAACAATGAATACCATATTACATACTTCCAATTCCAGAGGCCATGCAAACCATGGTTGGCTTGATACACATCATACATTTAGCTTTGCCAATTATCATAATCCAGAACGGATGCATTTTGGAGTTCTAAGGGTTCTAAATGATGATATTATAGCTGAAGGAAAAGGGTTTGGCACACACCCTCACGACAATATGGAAATAATTTCCATTCCAATTTCGGGTGATTTGCAACACAAAGACAGCATGGGAAATATTGCTGTTATTAAAGAAGGTGATGTCCAAATAATGAGTGCAGGGACTGGTATTTATCATAGTGAGTACAACAAAAACAAAAATAAACCTGTAAAATTTCTTCAGATATGGATTTTCCCCAATCAAAAGCAAGTTGAACCCAGATATGATCAAATATCAATAAGAGACATAGAAAAAGAAAATCAGTTCTATCAAATACTATCCCCCAACAAGGAAGATCAGGGAGTATGGATTCACCAGAATGCTTGGTTTAACATGGGAAAATTTAATAAACAAACGAAGATAAATTACAAACTGAATTCATCAAAAAATGGAATTTATGTATTTATTCTTGAAGGCAAGGCTTTAATTCAAGGGCAAAAACTAAATACTAGAGATGGTTTTGGAATATGGAATACAGAAAACATTGCTGTTTCAGCCGAAAAAGACTCACATATACTATTAATGGAAGTGCCAATGGCCGTTTAGCTGATTTTACCATGACTGAAAATAAAAATCTTACCCATAAACTAAAAGATAATCAGCAAGAAAATCAATACGAGCTTCATATTGGAGAAAGTATTGCGAAAATAGAATACATTAAAGCTCAGGGTAAAATATTCTTGACACATACAGAGGTTCCTAAACAAATGGAAGGACAAGGTATTGGCTCATCAATAGTAAAAAAAGCTCTTGAGGATATCCAAAGACAAGACCTAGTTCTTGTGCCTTTATGCCCATTTATTGCCTCTTATTTAAAGCGACATCCTGAATGGAAAATGTTATTATAGAAAGACATTAATATCTGATAGTACAAATACTTTAAATTATCTTCCCACACAAAGTAATGACTTGACAAATAATTACAATATGAAAAAAGACTTTAATCGTAGAAAGTTTATTAAGAAAACTGGAGTATTAACAGCGGGGTCGTTACTTCTTTCAAAAACTGGAATTGCGAATAAAATAATTAATATGAACACAAATACACCTATATTAAAAACAGAGCCTTTAAGTTTACCATGGAAAACACAAGATCCATTTATTTTTTGTTCATATCATAGCGATCATTTTCCTGGAGGTAATCATGAATTGGGTCCGAATAGTAATTTATCAGGCAGAAACATTGGTCAGGACTTTGTAAGCAAGGATGGATGGAACATGTATCATGGCACTAAAATACCAGGGTTTCCAGCCCATCCCCATAGCGGCTTTGAAACTATTACCCTTGTAACAAAAGGGATGGTTGATCATTCTGATTCACTTGGTGCCTCTGGTCGGTTTGGTTTTGGTGATGTGCAGTGGCTAACATCTGGTAAAGGAGTGCAACATGCGGAAATGTTCCCATTGCTAAACAAAGACTCCAATCCGTTTGAGATATTCCAGTTATGGTTGAATTTACCTCGGAAAAGTAAAAAATCAGACCCACATTATAGAATGCTATGGAGTGAGGATATCCCAACATTAGTTGTTAAGGATGATAATGATAGAAACATCAATATAAACTTGATTGCAGGTACTTATAATGGTCAAAAAGCTGTTGCTCCCACTCCAGATTCATGGGCGGCCAATCCCGATAATCAAGTTCAAATTTGGACTATAAGAATGGATAGTAAAGCTATTTTCAATATCCCTCCCATCAACAATGAAGTAACGCGATCATTATATTTTTATAAGGGTGATTCATTTAATATTGGAGAAACAAAAATCAATGAGAATCATCTTGTTGAACTTAATCCTAAAAAAGAAACACAAATAATAAATGGTTCAACTGAGGGTTACTATTTTTTCTTGCAAGGACGCCCAATAAAAGAACCCTTGGTTCAATATGGACCTTTTGTTGCATCCTCGAAAGCTGAACTTCAGGAGACAATGCAAAATTATCAGCGTACACAATTTGGAGGCTGGCCATGGGATTCATCCGATCCTGTTCATGATAGTTCACTTGGTAGATTTTCTCGTTTACCCGATGGTACGGAAGTTATAAAAAAGTAGCACCAATCAAGATTGTTTAGAAATGGATAATAACTATCAAACTATTCAATTCAAATTATTGCTTAATGACTTTAACCCTATAAACAGCATTGTTTTCACTCACAAGATGGATAACAAACATGCCGTTATTATACTCACTCAAATCAAATGTGCGAACGGTGTTATGTTCAACGATACTACCTGACTCAATAGTTTTACCTTCAATACTAAGAATTCTGTATTTAAATTTACTGCCTGCTGGAAGGGGCACACTAATCATTCCATCAGTTGGGACAGGAAATGCAACAAGGTTTTTTAATTCATAATTTTGACTGATATCATAAGTAATATCCGTACACCCCACAAAACTTAGTTCAGCTGCTGACGACCATTCGTTTCCATTTACTTCCGAAATTCCGACCAAACGAAAATAATGGCCTATTATTCCATTACCAAAATCAATAGTTTGCGGAGCTCCAGTATCATCAAATTCACCTACACTAATTGGCTCCCCCCAGTCCAAACTATCTTCGCTAATATATAGTTCGTATTCTTTAATCCTTCCATTTGAACCATTCTGTCTGTTTAACAGAGTAAATTCATATAATCTATAAGTATCACCTAAATCAACTTGTATTTCATGTGGATACGGATCAGAACCTGTACTCCAGCGGGTATGCCATATTGTTGATGGATCATTATCAAAAGCCATTGTTGCAAGTCCTGGATAATTAACCTCCTCACTGTCAACATAAATCAATTTCCACTCATCCTTTGGTAACTCAGCTGGATTACTACAATCCTCAATTGATGGGCAGGTAGTTGCAGTAATTGCATTTTCAAAATAACTAGTTTGGATAAATGAGTGTTTAGTTACAGTGAAATTTATACTATACGAACCAGGCTGTCCCAACACTACTTTTGGATTTCTTATATTAGGGTTATCAATATACTCAGGCTCGGGAATTATCTCCCAGTTCCAACCTACGTTTTCATGATCAATAATTGAATGATCATCGAATTGCAGAGTGTCTGTCATACAGTTAACATATTTCTTTTCAAACCATGGATTAATAATTGGAGCAAAATTATCCTCCTGTAAGGGTGATTCCCATACTCCTGCATTTCCGGCAACACGTAATTTACTATCGCGAAAAAATGGGAGAGCCAGGTTTACATAGTTAGCAGCAGGATAATCATTACTAAACAATTCCCAATCCTCCATATCACTTTTACGATAATATACTTTGGCAGTTTGTCCATCTCTTGCATTTGTAAACAAATAAACCAGATCCTTAAATAAATTTGTTGGTTGAATAACCATACATTTTGTGTATTCATCAACGGTCCCGGTCCAGTCCACCCATGTATCTCCACCATCAGTGGATTTAAAAACTTTCCCGATATCTGATGACCATGTGCCATTTTGAAGGCATGCATAAATAATATTTTCATCATATGGTGAAATGGCAAAGAATGTTTTTCCTTTCCAATGGGATGTTCCGTTTAACCCATTTGTAAGTGATGGCTTTAGTTCCCATGTTAACCCCCCGTCTTCACTTTTAAACACCCCCCTGTTTACCACATCAGTATATAGTACATCAGGGTTATTATAGCTAATTTGTACATATCTTACTCTATCATTAAAATCAAAAAGCATATCGTAAGAATTACCACCATCAACACTTTTCCACATTGCATTTCCCTCGCCTAAATATATTGTACTGTAGTAGTTTGGATGGAAAACCATATTTCCTCTTCTGCCACCATATTCATCCATATTTGGATATTTACTAAAAATAAATCTGCCTTCCGGCTGCCCTTCTGCCGTTTCCGGTAATATCCATCCATTTCCAAGATCATTAAAAGCAACATGCCTGCTACTGCCCTGCTTTACCCATCCTGTAGGCGATTCAGCTCCTCCCATTCGTAAAGCTTTCGGCTGATAAAAATCGGCTATTGCAGTATTCCCATTATGATACCTTCCACCAACACATATGTCCTCATTCCATCCCTGATCGAAACCCCACATATCGGAGCCGATAAGTCCGTTATTTCGTGAAAAATAATTATTGGTATTTGTGAAATTATCGGTGGTTAACGAAAATCCACCATCAGTACTTACCCATGTTTCGCCATTGGTTAATAATTTCATATCCTGAATATCAGGATGTATGGCAAAATTCCCTAAATAACCTCCAATGGCTGTAAATTGCTGTCCACCATTTCCAGATTTAAATAGAGTTGTTGTTCCGGTAAAAATCAGATTTTCATCCAATGGTGATATTTCAAGAACCAGATCGAAATATCCCTGACCATTATTCATTGGAAAATTTGTTGTTTGACCTGTGGCCAAAAGCTCCCATTGCCATGATGCTCCCACAAGAATCCCTTTGTACAAATATGGGGTATTATTTGAACTCAACATCACAGCAAGTAATAGATTAGGGTTATCTGGTGTAACAGCAAGCAGACCCCCACTTTCATAGCTAATATTGTTTGGAAAATCGAGTTGTGGAATAAACGTTTGTCCACCATCACCCGAGGTAAAAACCATAAATTTGCCATTTTCTTTTGAAATTGCATAAACCATGTTGATATCATCGGCTTTAAATTCAACATCGTAAGACGGTAGATTCAAACCCTGATTCCATGAAGTTCCTCCATCAATTGTTACAAAAACACCCATTGAAGCAGCAGCAATAATATGATCGGGATTATTAGGATCTATTTTTAATCTATTTGTTTGAAAACTATTACCAGAGGGCAGTAGTGGAAACCATGTAACACCTCCATCTTCGGTTTTATGAACTTGATTGCCAGCTGCAGCATAAACAATATCTTCATTACTGGGATGTATGGCAACAGCAGTAACTCCACCCCCAAAAAAATAAGAGGGGGCGCATAACGACCATGTAATTCCTTTATCAGTGGTTTTATTTACAAAACCTGTTTCAGTTCCACAATAGAGTACATTTTCATTTGATGGTGCCACATCAAATGAATATACATTAACCTGCCAAGGACATGAGCTAGGTGCTGTAGTACTTCCGGATTCATTTAGCCAAAAAGTTTCCTTTGGCCCCCAAAACGACCAATTAGAATTCGACATGGTTCTATTACCAACTATCGAGAATGCATTAGTTTGCGATCTATATAAATTATTGGTGTATAGTTGTTTGTTGGATAAAACTATTGTTCCTTCATCTCTAACATATGGCGATACTGCTCGCAACCAATCTTTTGTATATCTAATTATGGGTGACTTTTCCATTGAATGTTCGCTCATATATTTATTGAAGTCAACTAATATTTCATTGTAATTAATGGGGTACTTATAGAGCAATTTTCCCCACTCAGGAAAAGATTCGCTATATGCAGGTTTATTACTAACTATTATGCCTGGTAATTCATCATACGGTGTTATTGTTTGTTGACTTAACCCAAGTTGGCAAATCATAATAAGTGTAATTGTTAAAATGCAATAGCCAGAAAAGAATTTCATAACCATAGTTATTAATTTTTATAATTATTAAACAACCTTCAATTTACAAATATACCATGAATAATTATCTGAATGATTTTCCTTAATATCGCTTTGTCAATTGTGATAAAAAGGAGCATAATTTGGTGCCTTGAGTCAATTGGTTATTTAGATTCTTTATTCTCTGTTTTGTTTATACCTGGTAGTTAGTAGTTTTTGAAAGCTGCTAGAGATTATTCGCTACACTCCTAAGAACAGACCTAAAATTTTTGAAATAACCTCATTTACTCATACTGATATTCAATCATTAACCCATTCAATCATTAACTCATTCAATCATTAACCCATTCAATCATTAACCCATTCAATCATTAACCCATTCAATCATTAACCCATTCAACCATTAACCCATTCAACCATTAACCCATTCAATCATTAACCCATTCAACCATTAACCCATTCAACCATTAACCCATTCAACCATTAACCCATTCAACCATTAACCCATTCAACCATTAACCCATTCAATCATTAATTCATTCAACCATTAACCCATTCAATCATTAACCCATTGTCCATTAAAACATTTTACCTACATTTGCAACTTCTTTAAGACTAAGAAAATATGAAAACCCCGGTTCTGACATCGGTCAATTTTGCCCGTTAAACAGATTAAGCTAATCTCAGTTTATTCTTAAGGCATCTTTTTATGTGGAAACCCCACACTTTTTTACAATTATTATATTTTATCAATTAATCAACAGGAGGAAAAAATCCATGAAAATTACTACGTTTCAATCATTTGATTGCGTTAATAACGCAACAACCATTGTGGTTAACATCACATCGAATTTCAATCACCAAATAATTAGAAATAAATACCGAAAACGAAAACACAATGAATTACATATATAGATTAAATTTGAAGGCTGCATCCCTTATGCTAATATCAAAACAAAAATATAAACAGATAACAACAGCTCTGAAAGAAGCATTTGCAGGCACTGATCAGGACTTTACCAAGGGAAGTATGCGCCGAGCAATCTTTCTTTTGGCTGTTCCAATGGTTGTTGAAATGCTGATGGAAGCCATATTTGCAGTGGTTGATATCTTTTTTGTAGCAAAGCTTGGCGCAGATGCAATTGCCACAGTTGGCATTACAGAATCATTAATTACAATTGTTTACGCAATCGCTGTTGGACTTAGCATGGCAACAACAGCAATGGTAAGCCGTCGTATTGGTGAGAAAGATAAAAAAGGAGCAGGAAGAGCTGCATTTCAGTCAATTATCACTGGTATTGTTGTTTCTCTTTTCATTGCAGTTCCCGGAATCCTTTTTGCTGGTGACTTATTAAAGGCAATGGGTGCATCCGAGAATATGTACTCCGAAATGAGTGGATACACCACCCTTATGCTAGGTGGCAACGTTGTAATTATGTTGCTGTTTATTATCAATGCAATTTTCAGAAGTGCTGGTGATGCTGCCATAAGTATGAGGATACTAATTATTGCCAATGCATTAAATATAATTCTTGATCCAATATTAATATTTGGATGGGGACCAATACCTGCAATGGGAATTACCGGAGCAGCTATTGCTACTAATACGGGTCGAGGGCTTGCAGTAATTTACCAGTTTTACTTATTGTTTAATGGTAATAAACGAGTTCAGTTGACACTTAAAAATCTCAGAATTCATTTTGAAACCATTCGCCAGTTGATAAAGCTATCACTTGGAGGTATTGGACAGCACTTGATTGCAACATCAAGTTGGATTGGTTTGGTCCGTATCATCTCAATATTTGGAAGTGAAGCTCTTGCAGGTTACACAATTGCAATTAGAGTAATTATATTTTCACTGCTTCCTGCATGGGGAATAAGTAATGCTGCTGCAACTCTGGTTGGGCAAAACCTTGGGGCAAATCAACCGACTAGGGCAGCAAATTCGGTATGGTCGGTTGCCAAAGTAAATATAATATACATGGGTATTGTGGGTGTACTATTATATCTGTTTCCAGAAATAATTATCAGACTCTTTACCAACGATGAGGTTATAATATCTAGCGGTATATCAAGTTTAAGGGTCATTAGTCTTGGCTTTATATTCTATGGATTAGGGATGGTAATGATACAGTCACTAAACGGTGCTGGCGATACAATAACACCAACATGGATAAATTTATTTAGTTTTTGGCTTTTGGAAATCCCATTGGCGTACATTATGTCGATACAATTAAATATTGGAGAACCAGGTGTTTATTATGCTATAATTATTGCTGAAACTGCAATGGCATTGATTGCGGTTTGGTTTTTCAGAAGAGGGAAATGGAAACTAAAAGAAGTGTAATATTGAGTAGTGAATTATGAATTGAAATCTCCACTCACTCTTCACTTTTCACAAATAAAGATTCTTTTTTGTTCTGGAGCGCGAATTTTTCGCGTTCCTTTTTTTATCACTTTAGCCTAAAGAAAAACACATAGAAAAAACATGATGGTGAGCTTATTCACTTAGCTCAAACAAAAAGTTTACTAGTAATTGGTAATCTATTATCCTAACTGAGCGCAAGTAGCGGAGTAACAACTCGAAAAATTCACTCACTTTCTCTATAATGAATCTTCCCAAGCAATATTGTATCTTAGGGAAATTACTTACATATTCGCCCCAAGGGACGGGGAATAAAACCCAGGAGATCGTTCAGGATCAATTCGGCTAACAAATTTCAATACACTTCGTTTTTGAAATTTGAGTCTTATTGATTTAACTTTTTATTATTTTTACATACTTTAATAGTAATTGATTTTTAAAATACTACAATATGCCCGCTGATCTACAAGATAGCTCACATGCCGACACTCTGTTAGGAGGACATCCATATTTCGAACTGAAATCCACTCTTCAATTATTTATTAAAGAAAAACGTTGGTCTAGTTTGGAGGAAGCCAGCAGAAATATGATAAACCTTTATCCTGAAATTGAATTTGGGTGGTTTGCACTTGGTATGGCAATGGCCAAAACCGGCAATCAAAAAGGTGCTATACTAAACTTTAAAAAAGCAATATATCATAATCCTAATTTTATTAGTGCTTACTATCAGCTTGGAATAAGCTACTACAATCAGAAGAATTTTTCAAAGTCAATTGCATTTTTTGAGGAAGCCATAAAACGGGGAATGAAATCGCATACAGTTTATTATAATATTGGAAATGCATATTATAGCTTGGGAGAAAATGATATAGCAATAAAAAAATATCTTAAAAGCTTATCTATTCGACCTGACTTTACACCGGCAGCTTATAGCCTTTTTAGGATCTATTTTGGCAACGAAGACTATAAAAACGCTGTTTCTTCGCTTCGCCCTGTTATAAGCGACGAAAAGCTGCCAAGTTACCTATTGGCTCAGGCTCGGTTGCTTTATGAAAATGAATCCGAAACTAATTACTTAAAGCTTCGCCAGGCACTTAAACTTCTTAATTCGGCAATTGATCTTGACGATAATTTTGCATTGGCATATTATGAGAGAGCATATGTTAAAACCCGGCTAGGTGACACTAAAGGGTTTGCACATGATAAAGCAATGGCCTTTCAACTAAATCCAGAACTTAGAAAAGGACATTTGATTGATTTGTTTTCGATAAATTATTTGTAGTGTACTATCCTATTGCTACAATCCTATGACTATTTGTTAATTCCTTTCACTCATTGATTCATTCACCCATTCAATCATTCAATCATTCAATCATTCACTCATTCCCTCATTCACCCATTCACTCACAGTCTCATCTGTTCTTCAAAAACTCCGCAGTTTGCTGGAAGTAATGCCTTAGATATTCCTTCTCTGAAGGGCCTATTTCTGATTTACCAAGAGCAACTTCCATATTTCGTAACCAATTTTGCTTTGCTTGTTCGGTAACGGGAAAAGTTACATGACGTTGTCTTAAGCGAGGATGTCCACGTTGTTCATTATAGATTGTAGGTCCGCCAAGATACTGTATCATAAATAAGTAAAGACGTTCTTCAGCACCTTCAAAATCATCCTGATACATTGGGCTTAATATTTCGTCTTTCTTGATCTCAGTATAAAAATCATGAATTAGCTTTTGTACCTTATCAGCTCCTATCCTATCGTAGTAACTTAGTTGCATTAGTAGTATTAGTTAAGTGGTAATCTATATTTTTCTTGTGGCATTTAAGAGCTTAAAAAACATCTTCGACAATGGTTTTTCCTGTCCTCTTCTTTTGAGATTCAAATACCACCCAATTGGCTTTATAATGGGTATTTTGTGTGTTTCAACAAACTCAATCAAGGTTCCATCAGGATCTTCAACATAGGAGAAATGCCCGGCTGCTTCTCCCATATCAAAACTATTGGCACTATCAACAGTAAAAGGATGTCCTGCTTTTTCACATTCATCTTTCAGATAATCCATCCCGATAATATCGAAACAAAGGTGTATATAACCCAAATCACCCCAGAGCCTGTTTTCATATATTTTTCTTGGTTTGCGATCCATAGCCTGAAAAAGCTCGATTGTACTGGTACCCAGTAAAGGGCTAAACGCTCCACTTCTTGTTTCGTGCTTCAGCAAAACTCTTCTGTATTTTTCTTTGTATCCAGGTACACCTAAAAGATCATCAAAGGTATTCTCAACATCGTAAACTACAGTTTTATAACCAAGTATGGAAGAATAGAATTTTATGGACTTCTCCATATCAGAAACACCAATAATTACGCCTGAATTTCCACCGGTAACTTTATCCTGATTGAGCAGCCAATCATTCTTTTCTTCAATTTCAAAGATATTATTGTACGGATCCTTAATGAAAAAATGAGGCTTTCCTTCAGGAGAATTGCCAATCTTACTTATTACATTTACTCCACTACCCTTAAGTTCAGAATATGCCTTTTTTACATTTGGTGATTTAATTTTACATGCAAAAATCCCTAAGTCGCCGGGTTGGATTTCAAAAGATGGAGCAATAGGAGTTCGATTGGTATATTGCCATACTTCAAAACCACCTCCACCTTTCATATTGTAAGCTAATATCGCATGTCGGCTTTGTGGTTTTCCATCTGTGTACTGCAACATCAAATTGGCTTCGGCGGCTTCATCAAAAATTACAACATCGTAACCCAGATGCTTCTTGTACCAATCTCTTGCCACATAGGTATCGGATACTCCAATTCCAAGTTGCTGTATTCCAGATATAATTTTTGTCATTTATTTGGCTCTGATTTGGCTGCAAAGCTATAAAAAAGGAAAGGCAAAAATTTTCTAATCCAAACCATATAAATTTCCTTACCACCTATTAATACTTCTTTTCTTTTGTTTTTAATGGCTGCCATAATTTGTTTTGAACAAGATTCTGCACTTATTCCTTTCTCCTGACCACCATCCAGCTTTCCATGCTTACTTCCATCTTTCAATAATGCATTCTGCGAGATATTTGTAAGAACACGCCCTGGAACAGCCATTGTAACAGTAATATTATTTAAAGTTTGTTCAGCTCTCAATGATTCGAAAAAACCATGTAATGCATGTTTTGAAGCAGAATAAGAAGACCTAAGAGGCCAACCAAACTTTCCTGCTATTGAACTTACAACTACAATATGTCCCGATTTCTGTTTTATCATTGTGGGCAACACAGCCTTGGTAACATTTACATTTCCAAAATAGTTAACCTCCATTAGTTTTCTGTCAATAATCCCAGGTGTTTCAAAAGCATATGACCTTTGACTTACACCTCCAACCAATAATAAATAATCAATCCTGTTATAATTTGATAGTACTTCAAGTACTTCTTTACTATAGTCGCCATTGAATTCAAGATCCAGCTTCAAGCACATACAAAAATCGGTAAATTTTAAACATTCGTCTTGTACTTTTTTAAGCTCTTCAATGTTTCTGGATGACAATACAATCTTAGCCTGTGCTTTTGCCAAATCAATGGCCATAGCCTTCCCAATTCCAGAGGAAGCACCTATAATCCACACCGACTTATCCTTGAAAGACATCAAACTTATCGATTAAATTTCTTGATAAAACTATTGAGAAATGCGTACCGTATGGCAAAAATATAAAATATTGCATATGTAGGTGGAGTTTTTAAAGTTTGCATTACCTTTGAGGATATAATGATTAGACGATAGATTTACCAAACATAACAAATGGAAAAACGAATTTCTGATATATTGGACCTTCAGAAAATTTCGACTGAAATTAGAAAAGATGTAATAAGAAGCATTTGTGAGGCTGCTTCAGGCCATACTGGTGGTTCTTTGGGTTTGGTAGATATTTTCACTTGCTTATACTTTAATTTATTGAATCACGATTGTAAAAACCCAGAGTGGGAAAATCGCGACAGGCTTGTGCTTTCCATCGGCCATGTGGCTCCTGTACTTTATACAACACTTGCCCATTCAGGATATTTTTCAAAGAAAGAACTACTCACCCTAAGGAAGCTGGGAAGTCGTTTGCAAGGACACCCCGGAAGAGACCATGGGCTACCCGGGTTGGAATTATCTGCGGGTTCTTTGGGACAAGGGCTTTCTGTTGCAGTTGGTATGGCGTTGGCATCTAAAATCGATAAAAGAGAAAATAGAATTTACTGTATTATGGGTGATGGTGAGCTACAAGAAGGCTCCATTTGGGAAGCAGCCATGAGTTCATCGCATCATAAACTAGATAATCTAATGGCCATTGTAGATCGTAATATGTTACAAATTGATGGGAAAACATCCGACGTAATGGAAATTGAACCGTTAAGCGACAAATGGACTTCATTTGGATGGGAAGTATTTCAATGTGATGGACATTCTCATGCTGACATTATACACACCATCACAAAAGCAAAAGGCATAATAAATAAACCTTCTGTTATAATTGCAAGAACAATAATGGGGAAAGGTATTCCATCCATTGAGAATAAACACGGTTGGCATGGTAAAGCTCCTACAAAAGAGGAGTTATCTAATTTTATTGATCAGATAAGCAGATCGCATGAAATATAGCAACAGAGGATATATGGCAACCAAGGAAGGTTTTTCAGAGGCTTTAATTGA
This sequence comes from Bacteroidota bacterium, assembly GCA_016845105.1. Classification (GTDB taxonomy): domain Bacteria; phylum Bacteroidota; class Bacteroidia; order Bacteroidales; family F082. Next base: position 20,288 of record JAERTF010000127.1, read on the forward strand.
GCTTGGAGAAAAGTATGATGATATAATTTTACTAGGTGCCGATATCACTTCTTCTGTAGGAATGGATGGTTTTGCCAATATGTTCCCAAATAGATTTATATCGATGGGGATTGCAGAGCAAAATTGTATTGGAGTAGCAACCGGATTAGCACTCTCAGGGAAAGTACCCGTTTTTTCAACCTACGGAGTTTTTGCTGCTTTGAGAACCACTGATCAAATAAGAATATCCCTTTGCTACAATAAAGTACATGCAATTATTGGAGGAGCTCATGCAGGAGTATCAGTTGGTCCCGATGGAGCAACACATCAAGCTTTGGAAGATATTGCCGTATTGAGATCACTACCAAATATAACCATCCTTTCCCCTGCAGATGCCACACAAACTGCACAAGCTACTATTGCAGCCTATGACCAATGTGATGGACCAGTTTATGTAAGATTTGGTCGTGCCGAAGTATCGAATTTTACACCTTCAGATACTGATTTTAAAGTAGGTAAAGCACAGTTACTTAAAGAAGGCTGGGATCTCACAATAATTGCAACAGGTCATATGGTTTGGGAAGCTCTTTTGGCATCAGAGTTGTTATCCGAAAAGGGAATATCCGCAAGAGTTATCAATATGCATACCATCAAACCCATTGACATTGATATCATAATTAAGGCCGCCAAAGAAACAAAGGGAATCATTACAGCTGAGGAACATCAAATAATAGGTGGCCTAGGATCAGCAGTGGCTGAAGTGGTTGTAAAAACTAATCCTGCACCAATGGAAATGATTGGTATGAATGACATGTTTGGGGAGTCGGGGCAGCCTGAAGAATTGATGGATAAATATGGATTAACAGCAAAATCAATTTCTAACAAAGCAATTGAATTACTAAATGAATGAGATATATTTTGTTCTCATAACCCTTAAAAAATTCATTCACAATTTGTAATCTTTATAAACTAATAGATGTAGATATTTGAATGTATACATTTATTATATTTATGGCCAAATTCTCAACTAAAACTACTCAACATGAAAAGAATATCATTAACACTGGTACTATTTCTTTCGGTAATCATAATTACAAATGCTCAGCAAAACTACTCACCCTACTTTAAAGTTGCTGATTTCGATATGGAAATGGCAGATGTAGCTACTAAAATTAAAGACGCAATAAACACAGGTGGATTTGAAGTTATTGGAGAATATCATCCAGCTGAAAACCCTGATCTTTATGTAATCTGTTATACAAACGAGGAACTAAGAAACCTAAGCGTAAGCTTTAAAGACCGCGGAGCTTTGGCTAGTGTTTTAAAGGTCGGTTTAGTTAAAAAGGATGGAAAAGTAGTTGCGAGCATAATCAATCCCGAGTATATGTTTATCGCATATTGGGGTACTCAAATGGAAGAAAATCAGGAATCAGTTGTTACAGCAATGTCGGAATCAGCTAAAGCAATATTTGCAAAGATGGGTAAACTAACCCCATTTGGAGGTGAACTAGAGAAAGACGATCTGGTTAAATACCACTACAAAGTAATGATGCCATATTTTGACGATCCAGACGAACTTGGTCATTACCAAACATTTGAAGAGGGGTTGAAAACCATACAAAACAATCTCAGTAATGGAAAAGGCAATACTGTAAAAGTATATGAGCAAATTTTTCCAAATAAAAAAGTTGCTGTTTTTGGTGTTGGGTTAGAAAACAAAGAGGACGGTGAAGCACATTTTCTACCAATTATAGGGGAAGATCATATTGCAAATATGCCCTATGAGATTATCCTACAAGAAAACGAAGCATCAATGCTTGCCGGAAAATATCGTATAGCCCTATATTGGCCAGATCTTACAATGGGAACATTTATGAAAATTATGAGTACACCTGGTGACATTGAAGACACTATGGAAGAATTGTGCGAAGATGATGATAATTAAAATTACCATGAACTGATAATTGCGTTATTAATCGTAGTACAAACAACTGTATCTTTTACAATACTCCAGTCTAAAGTTTTATTGAGAGTGGTTTTATCATCACTATCGTTAAAAAATACCAAAGCATTAAGTCTGGGGTATTTTTTTGGTAAATCTGAAATTGCTTCTTTAAACCATGTTTCTCTACTTCCGCCCACTTTTAAACTACCCATTTCGGTTATCATCATTGGTTTATTAAGCATATCCAGCCAATCATAGTAATTACCATAAATTTCATCAAATGTCCACCATTTCGACCATGATGCTGCCGTACCATAGTTAAGCGCTCCAATACCTATCCAGTCAACATAATCATCGCCGGGGTAATACTCACCATATTTTAAATAGGCAGGATGAGGCGCCCACACCCATACTACATTATTGGCACCAACTTCCTTAAATTTATCAACCACGTGTTTCCAGGCAGCGATGAAATCATGAGGTTCATTATTCTGAGGTCCCCAGGGGTATCTATACGGATCATTCATTTCATGACCTAGCCTTATAAATATGTTATTTTTAAAGTCTTTAACATCTTTTGCCCATTCTTCAATATAAAAATCATAATCTCCTCTAGCTACTGCCGCCATCCCTCCTATGTTTGGATCCTCAACTACTGGTAAGTTATGCTTTTCTCTGTTAAAATCATTTAGCCATGGCTCCCAGGTAATAATAGGGATAGACCCCAGATCATATATTGTTTTAGCATAAACCAGAGGAAATTCTTCTCTCGGCTTATCACCCCATGCTGTGTATATTTGAATGAATGGCAAGGTGTTTTGCAGGTTATGATCGAAAGTAATAATGTTATTAAACGACTCCTCGTATGTATTTTCATAAACTCCTAAAAATATTGTATCAGGGTTTTTTAGTAGTTCAATATTGTTTCTATATTTTTGAAACCAAGCCAGTTCCTTCGATCTTATTGGTTCTCTTTTGCTTAGTAAATAATCCTGTTCAACTTCAATTACCTTATTTCCAAGCGCATCAAGAGCACCTGTAATTGGTCCAGTAGTTTGTTTTCCTAGAAAAACAAATACCATCACCATGGCAATGCCAATAATGGTTGCAGCACTAACAAAAACAAAGCGATTCATTGTGTTTTTCATATCAGTGTAAATTATTTCAATTCCTTTGATGTGTCTATACTAGTTAGATCAATATTTTCCCATGGTTCCTCTGCCTCTAAGTTTCTCGATTCATAAGCAGCATAAATACCACCAATTACCATAATAATAGAAACAGAAGCAAAGGCAAACATTCCCCATACTCTTTGACTTGTTAGAATTAGTATTCCTTCTGATGCAATATACAGTCTATCATAGATTACATATCCCAATGTTAAAATAAACAGTACTAACTGAAATATTAATGGCCTTGTATATGGGCTCAGTCCTTTAACTGCTTTTTTTGCGGTTGGGATATATGGTATATCTGCATTTACAACTGCAAGCATTGCCCCCAGAAAAAACACAGGCCAAGTGGCAAATTTTAATACCATTCCTCTCCAGTGCAAACCTCTCTCCGATGGTGAATGACTCAACCACCGTTGCACATACAAATAAACAAGTAAAGCAATTAAAATAATTGGTGATCCATTGATTAAAAACTCAGCAAAGTCCATTTTTGCAGGTAACCAACCACCCCAGAAATACATAAATGGTATACTTACATATAGAAAAGTTGTTACCCCTACTAAATAATATGTAGATATTGCCAGGTATGATATTCGCTGCCACATAGTTAGTGATTTTGACAGCCTAGGTAATTCGCTAAAAAGGACCTCAAAAACCCCTCTCGACCATTTGAGTTGTTGTTTACAAAAGGATCCAAAATCTTCAGGAACCAATCCTCTACTAACAACCACAGGATTAAAAACTGATTTCCACCCTTTTGCATGCAAACGTATGGAAGTGATTAAGTCTTCGGCCAATCCTATGCCGTGGCCTCCAATTGAGTCTAGCGCACTTTTTCGGAAAGTGCAATTTGCACCAATAGCTACGCTGGTTCCATATCCATTCATACCCATCATGGTTGGCCCATAAAAAGTATAGGTTTGTTCGGCTGCACCACGTGCTGTAAAAGAACGGTACTGATTATAATATGCTTGTGATACTTGCACAAATCCCACTTTTTCATCTTTGAAAAACCCTAACACTTCATCTAAGAAATTAGGAAATGGAATATGATCAGGATCCATAATCAAAACAAAGTCCTCATCTATCATGCTAAGTGCTTTATTTACTTTACCTGCTTTTGCTCCGGGTAACCCAACTAATTCGAGCCAAACTGCTCCATGTTTTTCAGCCACTTTTTTAAAAGCGGGATCCTGTGTATCGTCGAGTAAATAAGTGGTATGAGGATAATTAATATTTGCACATGCCTCCAAGGTTTTATCGAACATGCTAAGTGGTTCTCCGGGTGAGCTGGTTGTAAAAATTGCAACTTTAAGACCCGGTTCGGCCAATACAGATACCGGTTTTTTAACACCTAAATAATTAACCCAAATTAGTATCAACCTAATTATACCCCACCAAGTAATTAATGACAATAATACAAACAATGGCAACGATGCCACGTGATCTGAATGAAACCACCAATCGAAGAAAAGCACAATACTTATTATTCCAGCAATAACTAGTATTAAAAAAAAGAAACGTCTGCTATTTGTAACATCACCTGCCTCCCATGTTTTCCACAGTTCACTATATCTTTTTTTTCTAGCTGTCATTACATTTAAAAATACATTTTTAACCCCACATTAATATTATTTGTAACAAAATAATATGTCGACATATACGAATATGAAATATTCAAGTCTACAGTATTAGACAACATGGATTGCATAGATATTCCCATATTAAGAGGAATATAATTTTGATTACTATAATCTCTTACTATTATCAAATTATTATCATTATCAAGATATAAATATGGAGCATCAATTATTGAATAAACACCAACAGATGCATGTCCGTGCAATGAAATGCGCTTGCCAATATTATAATCAATATTAGTTAAAATTGAATTAGTAATCTGATTTTTAGGAGTATAATATGGGCTGTAAATGCCTTCAATTTTTTCAGTTGAATTGTTTATGAGATAGTCTCTACTTTTCAATGCTTCAAACTTGTCAGTTTTTGAATTTGAATAATTAAATGCATATCCAAAACGAAATTTTAGTTTTGACAATTTTATTGGTTTACTTAGTAACCACAAGTAGTAAGAATTAACATAGTTATTATCAGGAAAGAAATTTGACTGAATTCCCAATGTGCTATTCCAAGTATTTTGACTTCCAACAGAAGCTTTCATAATATATTCCGAAATGATAAGTAAACTTCCAACACTTCTTACAGTATAGTCATAATTCTTTCTTGCTGCCTGCATCTCAACCTTAATTAGCTTGCCAAATTTTTTAGTAATATTAATTTCACCAATCCAGTTTGTTTCACTAGCTAGCTTAGAGTAAATTCCACCTGCAGACAAACTAACTTTTAAACCAACTTTTTTAAAATTAAACTTGTTGGAAAGTGATAAGGAGGATATTAAATTTGTGTTGGGAATATTTGAATAGTTTATCATATCTCCCGAAATACCAAAATCAATAAAATCCGAATTGTATTTGCTAAAATTTATTCGTGGGCCAATGGCATTAAGAGGTTGCTCATCAAACCTAAACCCACCTCCTATTAACAGCTGGGGTGCAATTATCCTATTTATTTCGTTATACAGGTTTAGTATTGACTCATCATTTGGTTGTATGTTTTTAGCATTTCCCAGATGCTTTTCAGCCTCTTTAAAATGGTTTTGGTAATAGTATATTTTCCCTAACAATACTTGAACATCAACATTGTTTGGATATTCTTTTTCATATTCCAAAAGAAGCAATTTTGCTTTGCCATACTTGTTATAATGAAAAAGCATAAGCGCATATTCGTATTTAACATCCATATTATCTGGATGATAACCCATTGCCCTTTCATATATTTCAGATGCCTTTTGAAAGTCATCTATCCAAAATAATGTTTGTGCGTATAATCTCTCAATCCATATATTACCTGGATATTTTTGCTCAAACGAACCTAGCAATTGGGCCGCCTGGTTGAATTTTTTTAATTCAATTAGTTCATTCGATTTTTCAAGGGTAGTAGTTACCAACTCATTTTGAGCACTTGCCATACCCAAGATTAAAAAAAGCATTAAAAAAAAAGTTAGCTTTTTTGAGGAAAGATATTTAATTTTTGAAGTAATATTCAACATGCATTTTTAAGATAATCAGAATTAAACAGTAAAAATACTTCATTCCTGACTACGATTCTTCGAATCTAATATTGTAGCTTAATAAATGCAATTATATGTAAAAAACTCTTATTAATGCTTCAGTTGGTATGTACTATTTGTACTCGGTTACATTTGCTAAGCTGCATCCTGGTTGTCAATCAGCAATTTACGCTTTAGCTGTTGCACAAAATTCAACACTTCATTATGAATAGTCGCTATATCTGCATCGTATTTATCATTTAATAGATGACTAATTTCTTTTATTGATTTTTTCTGCTTTAATAATTCTATGATTTCAATAC
>JAERTF010000128.1 GCA_016845105.1 Bacteroidota bacterium
CACAGATGATATGGTAAATGAATATTTGGAGCATCATAGGAAACCAACTGATAATGACGATTCAAATTTTATCATCGAATAGCGCAAGACTTTCAGTCTTGGAGAAAACTATGGTACTTTCAGTCCATAGTGGTTTATTTCGTTTTGAACATTTTTGGCAATTTCCATAAATATAGGTCCTGCCTTCTGAGTCTCATCAAGTATAATTGGAGCACCACCATCTCCCGATTCAACTATTTTTTCACCAATTGGGATTCGTCCAAGCACAGGAATATCAAGTTCTTTTGCTAATTCGTCGGTTGCACCTTTGCCAAATATGTAATATTTTTTATCAGGATATTCTTCCGGGGTAAAATATGCCATATTTTCAACGAGCCCCAATAATGGGATTGTCAACTTATCCTGACGATACATCATGGCAGCTCGACGAACATCAGCAGTTGCAATTTTTTGTGGAGTTGTAACTAATACAGTTCCTCTAATATTATACGATTGAGCTAATGTAAGTTGAATATCTCCTGTTCCGGGAGGCATATCAATTACTAAAAAGTCCAGATCTCCCCATTCAGAATCTTTCATTAATTGATTGAAAGCATTATTTATCATCGATCCTCTCCACATTAAGGCTTGATCGGGTTGAACAAAAAAGCCCAACGACAGAATTTTTACACCATGATTTTCCAGGGGAACCATAATTGGCTTACCCTCTCTGTCTATAACACCTGGTTGCTGACCCTCAACACCAAACATAATAGGAACAGAAGGTCCCATAATATCTGCGTCAAGAATACCTACTTTTTTCCCATTTTTCGAAAGAGCAATAGCCAGATTTGCAGCAACTGTTGATTTACCAACTCCACCTTTTCCTGCAATAACAGCAATTATATTTTTAACACCTGATAATGGACCAAGTCCTTTGTCTTTTTCAGCAATTGGTTGTACTTCCACACCAACATCTTCACCTAATTTGTCCTTAAGTGTTTTAACAATTGAGTTGTAAACTATTCCAACAGCCGGATCGTCCAGTTTAGGAAATACAACTGTTATTTTAATGTTAGTTCCTTTAATATCAATATTGTCAATCATGTTTAAATCAACAATATTATTCTGCTTGGCAAAAAATATAACTTCCTTTAATGCATCTGTTACATCGTGATTTGTGATGAACTTTGCCATATTATTTTTATTAAGATTAAATAGTAATAGTAAAATTATAAGGCACAAAATTACAACTATTTTTATATATACAATGGATATATTAACTTATATAATGTTAAAAACAAGATAGATGAATCTTGGTAAAAGTGTTTGCATTCTGTTCCTTTTACTAGCTCTTCTATTCAATCATTTTGTATAATAAATAGTTCTATGAATCCGATGACTTGTTTGAATAAAGCTCTAAATTTACATTCAAAAAAAATAATCCAAAACAATTGTTTAATGAAGTATTCACTATTAGTAATTTTAATATTAAGCTCGTTTACAATGATTGCCCAAAAGGATGTTATTTATCCTGAAATTGGTAAAGCCAGTATTCGTAAATGTACAATTATCAAGGTTACAGATGGTAACATGGTTCATTATCAGAAGGATAGTATATCGTCAATTATAAAGGCGGTTTCAATACGTCGCGATGGTAACTACATAAAACTCTCAAGTGAAGTATTTGATTTATCAAAAAACCAATTTGCATATTATAAAGGAAAATCATATGATTATTATGTAAACGAGCATGTGAAGGTAATTAAGAATAGAAATCTTGGAATTGGACTAACATTTTGTGGGATTGGTGCAGGACTTATAGGGGGACTTACTATGAATAATGGAGGAAATAGCACAAAAACCAAAAGAGCTCTTGCAGCTCTTTTTATTGGTGGTGGTATTATTACAAATATAGGGATTATTGTGTGGGTTTCTGAAGGATCACATGCTGCAAATATTAGTAAGGCAATGAAAAAGGCTAAAAAAAATGCGAATCTTTCTTTGGGGATAACAAATAATGGAGTTGGGTTACTTCTGTCATTTAATAATTAATTCCAACTTGTTATATACCAGTAAATCAACCCCAAAATTATACCTGAAAAATTATTTTGCAAAATCATTTGAATAATTGAAAAATTATGTCTTATTTTGCACTCCTTTTTTGAATAGGATTAAATAACTACAGAAAGATGTCAAGAATTTGCCAGATAACAGGAAAGAAAGTGATTTCAGGAAATAATGTAAGTCACTCACATGCTAAAACAAGAAGAAAATTTCAACCAAATTTGCATACCAAAAAGTTTTTCGTACCTGAAACAGGAAAATGGATCACACTAATGGTAAGTGCTAATGGTATTCGTATAATAAATAAAAAAGGTATTGCAACAGCTTTAAAAGAAGCCACCGAAAAAGGACATTATAAAGCAAAAGCATAGATAAAATACCAAAGGAAACATAAAAAAAGAGACTGTCATTTGGCAGTCTCTTTTTTTATACTCTATTATTTTCAAAGCTTAGAAGTTCTTTCTTAATGATTCTTCTATCTCCTCTGACAACCTGTTAAAAACTTCTTCTTCTGTTCCATCAGCATTTATTTTGCTATATTTTTCCTGCTTCTGGTAATAGTTAATTACGGGTTCGGTTTTTTCTTTGTATTGTTCAAGTCGATTAACAATCATATCTGTTGTTAAATCATATGGACGGGCTTTACTATCATCGGTACCACGAGCACTAAGTCGTTTTATTGCTTGAAGAGTGCTTAGCTTAAGCTCAATCATATTTGACACCTTCATATTTACTCTTTGCAATAAACCGTCGAGTATATAGGCCTGGATTACAGTTCTTGGAAACCCTTTAAAAATAAAACCATCGGCATTTGGGTTTTCTTTAATCTGATCGGCAATAAGTTTTATTGGTATTTCATCCGGAACGATTTCACCTTTTTCCATGTATGGAGCAGCAATTTTACCAATCTCAGTGCCATTTTTTATTTCACGTCTAAGGAGTTTTCCTGTGGAAATATAAACCAAATTGTGTTTCTCGGCTAAATAATGCCCCTGGGTACCTTTGCCCACTCCCGGCTTTCCCAAAAGAACAATATTTGTGTATTCTTTGCTCTTGTTTTTTTCAATATGATCAACAATATCATCAAAAATATTCTCCAATGTTCCAACACCGTTTACTTTATGATATTTGTTTTGACCTTCATAATAGTTGGCAACTGGTTTTGTTTTTTCCTCATATTCCTTTAACCGTACCTTTATAACTTCTAAAGTGTCATCTGTACGGTTTGAGGTTTTTGCTCTTAATAATAATCGTTCAGTTAACTCTTCGTCGGGTACATCCAGACTAATCATCATATCAAGCGATGTATTAAGCTTGAGTAACAATCCATCAAGAATATAGGCCTGGACAACAGTACGCGGAAAACCATCGAATAATATCCCCCTGGCATTTTGATTTGTTTTTATTTTTTTTTCTATAATTTCAACAACAAGTTCATCATTTACAAGTCCGCCAGCTTCTATAATACTCTTAGCCTTAATACCTAGGTCAGATCCATCGGCAATTTCTGATCGAAGTATATCACCTGTTGATATGTAGGTAAGGTTATATTTATCAAGAAGTTTTTTTGATTGGGTTCCCTTACCGGCACCCGGTGGTCCAAATAGAGCAATATTGAGCATAATTTTTTTTATCTATTCAATTATTTTATAAATATCCTTAAGATTTCTTCCTTGACTATCATAGTCTAAACCATAACCAACAATGAAATCGTTGGGTATTTCTATCCCAATGTAATCAATTTTGTACGACTTTTGGAAAGCCTCTGGCTTATATAGTAGTGTTGCAATACGAACATCAGCAGCACCCATACTATCCAATTGACCAAGTACGTTTTCCATTGTAATTCCAGAATCTATAATATCTTCAACGATAATTATAGTTCTCCCAGTTATATCTTCATCGAAACCTATAAGTTGTCTTACTTTTTCTGTGCTTTTTGTACCTACATATGATGCAAGTTTGACAAAAGATACTTCGCATGGAAGGTTTATTTTTTTTAGTAAATCGCCTGCAAACATAAATGATCCATTTAGAATCACAAGGAATATTGGTGTTTTTCCCCCAAGGTCCTTATTAATATTTTCTGCAATTTTAGAAATAGAGCTTTCTATTTTATCAAATAGAATAAAGGGTTCAAAATATTTATCGTGAATTTTGATATTGTCCATTAGGATGTTTTTTGTGTAATGTATTGAATTAAAGGTTGGTTAACCATTGCCAATAATCAAGTCGACAAAGATATAATATAACCCTTTACTACCAAATTCATTTTATTTATTTTTGCGCATCGGAAGTTGTCTTATCAAATATGGTTATGATAAAAGTAAAACCATTGCCATTTGATGAACTATTTTATGTAATTAATATTTAAATTATAACTAGATGAAAGCAATTGTAAGTATAATAATGGGTAGTACTTCTGACTTGAAAGTAATGGAGAAAGCTGCCGTATTTTTTAATGATCTGGAAATACCTTTTGAAATCAATGCATTGTCAGCCCATAGAACACCTGAAGAAGTTGAGGTTTTTGCCAAAAATGCTGAAAATAATGGTATTAAAGTAATTATAGCTGGAGCCGGAATGGCAGCTCATTTGCCAGGTGTAATAGCATCAATGACAACTGTACCTGTTATTGGAGTGCCAATTAATGCTACCCTGGATGGTATGGATGCATTACTTGCAATTGTTCAGATGCCTCCTGGAATTCCTGTGGCAACTGTTGGCATTAATGGTGCATTAAATGCTGGTATCCTTGCGGCTCAAATGATTGCAACTGGAGACACTGAAATAATGGAAAAAGTGCGTAATCATAAAAATACTCTAAAACAGAAAATCGTTAAAGCCAACGAAGAGCTTAAGGCTGTAACTTATAAGTATAAAGTGAATTAGTAGCATTATTTGATCAAACTTCTGTTCTGTCATTTTAAGAATAGTACATACTAATGTTATCTATAGTTTACGAATCAATAGTAGTCCATCTCGTACCGATAGCATTACCTGTTCTACTTCTTTATCACTTTTTACGTAATCATTAAATGACTGGATTGCAAGGGTTTCACGGTCTGGGTTCACTGTATTTAGGACCTTTTCGCTCCAGATAACATTGTCAGCAATAATATACCCACCACTAATAAGCTTTTTTTTGGCGAGTTTGTAATACTGGATATATTGTTCTTTGTTTGCATCTATAAAAACCAGGTCGAATAGGTCAACAATTTTAGGTATTTCAATAAGAGCATCTCCAATAATCAGTTCGATCTTTTTGTTGAAGTTGGTATGTGAAATATACTTTGTAATAACACTTTCCATTTCAGGGTTTGATTCAATGGTATATAGTTTGCCCGAGGGCTTTAAACCCGCAGCTAAACAAATAGTTGAATATCCTGTAAAAGTCCCAATTTCAAGTATTCTGTTGGGATTAATCATTCGAGAAATCATTTCAAGAAACTTTCCCTGGACTTTACCGGAAAGCATCCGGGGCATAGTTGTTTTCAAGTTTGTTTCACGATCAAGATCATACAACAATTCGTTTTCGTCACTTGTATGATTATCGATATATCTATCTAGTTCAGGGTTAAGCATGGTAGTTTATTTTTGAATATTTATTGTTACTGGTCTTCGGCAGTGTAAATTAGTGTACTCAGTTGATTAGGGTTAAAAATATCTCTTGCAACTTCTTGTATCTGACTCGACTTAATTCTTTCGATATCACCAATAATTTCATCAATGTATTTTACCCTTGGACTGTGCAAATATGCTTTAGCAATTCCTAACATTTCGTTTAAGAACGATTCACCAGAAATGGCAAGCTGACCAGTTATTTGACGAACTGCTCTATGGAGCTGCATTGTACCTAATTTATTATCCGATAGTTTTGCCAACTCTTTTTTAACTAAGGCAATGCTTTTTTCCACATGTTTACTATCAGCACCTATGTAAATATTGAAAACTCCAGTATCAGAATATGGTTGATACATTGACTCAATATTATAGGCGTATCCATACTTTTCACGCACTACCATACTTAATCTTGAATTTAAAGCAGGGCCACCCAGTAGATTATTTAATAACATTAAAGGAAGCTTGTTATGGTTATTTCTGGAATATGCAATATTTCCAAGCATGCAATGAGTTAGGTATGAATTTTTTGGTTTAATTAGTTTGGTGGGGTTATAGTTATTAAAAGGTATTCGTGTAAAAGTGCTTTTTGATTCTGGAATGCTGCCAAAGTATTTTTCAGCGATAAGTATTAGTTTCGAAAACTTAATTTGGCCAACAGAAGCAATTACCATTTGATCAGTGCTGTATTTCGACTTTACAAATCTTAGTATATCCTTTCGTTTTAGGGATTCGATGTTTTTAATATTCCCAAGAATGTTACTTCCCAATGAATGTCCGCTGAAGATAAGGTCCTCAAAGTCATCAAAAATCAATTCACTTGGACTATCATTGTACGAGTTAATTTCATCTATTACTACATCTTTTTCCTTCTCCAGTTCTTTTTGTGGAAAAATTGAATTAAAAGCAACATCTGCAAATAACTCCAAACTATGATTGTAATACCGTGATAAAAACGATGCATAAACACAAGTCTCTTCTTTTGTTGTAAATGCATTGAGCTCACCACCAACATTTTCAATTCTGCTTAGTACGTGGTAAGCTTTGCGCTTATTAGTACCTTTAAAAATAAGATGCTCTATCAAATGGGCAATACCATTTTCCTTTTCGCCTTCATCTCTCGACCCAGTATTAACCATAAGTCCACAATGAGATACTGTGCCTGCTATTTGGCGATGAATTATTTTTATTCCATTATTAAGTGTATGATATTGATATTCCACTGAATTTTTTTGATGCAAAAATAATCAAAGACTTAAATTACTAACTAAGAATTTATTATCTTGAAAATAGTTGAGAAACATCATTAATTTATTAAACTGTAAAATCATTTGTGGTATATTTGAGCATGAGTATTTTTTCTAAATTAGTAAACATTAAGATTCTGTCAACCAGAAAGCTAAGGTTCAGACATAGTCTTATCTTATTCTCGTTAAATTTTATTTTCGTATTTGTAATCGGACTTGTTCCTAATAGCGTATGGATACATGAACTTTATAGTATAACCGTTTCGGGTATTTTCTTTGCAGCAGTAATCAGTATATCAGACAGACACATTCGGTACTTATATTTTGCTGTAATATTAACAATATTAACCTGGATATCAACCTTTTTTAGATTGAACTTCATTCTTCATATAACCTCTGTTATAACAATTATTTTCTTTATTTATATAATTGTAGTTTCAATCATTAGGATTTCAAGAGCAAAGGAAGTTGGTAGTTTAGAGTTTTTAAGATCTGTAAACATGTACTTCTTAATAGGGATTGTAGGTGGAATAGTTTTTCGTACACTGTATGCTACTGATCCTTCAAGTATAAATATTACAGGTGATGATGTTCTTGGGACTACAGATTTGGTTTATTTTAGTTTTGAAACCATAACTACTTTAGGATATGGCGATATTACTCCTAATTCGCCACTGGCAAAAAATGTTGCTGTTTTTTTAAGCTTTGCTGGTCAGCTTTATCTTACAATGATAATTGCTTTATTGATGGGTAAATATCTCCAGCGGACAATGTTAGTCGAAAGCAAATCCACTAAAACAGATATCCCTAAAGAACCAACTAATCCAAAATAATTTCAATGGATATTAGCTTCTGTCATCAAGTTTTATTGATACTGATTTAACTAAAAATGTGATTCCAATAATTGTGAATCCAACTGCATCAAAAATTAATAATCTGATATCAGAAGTTATAAATCCAAAGTAAAACAAACCATGAAAGAATGTTGCTACAAACAATCCTGTTGACGCATCTATAAATGCATTGCGTCGCATCTTTGCCATCCCAACAAAAAATCCCATGGAAATAGCAAATATTATATTCGCTATGGGAAATGTGTAAAGGAATAATGTGAAGTTATGAAACTTATCGGTTGAACCAATAATCCCAAAGCCATAAAGTACTGCAGCAATTGTCGAAAACCCTAAACCAATAAATATCGAATATATAACTCCTTCAAGCGGACCACTGAAGTTTTTTAGTTTAAAAAATGACAATTTAAGAGGTATAAACTTCCCAAGCTCCGAACTAAATGCAATAACAACAAATACGAAAAACGCCATCCGTCTCATATTCTTATAATTGCCATCCCACTTCAACTCAATTAAGTAATTGGCAATAAGAAGTAGGACAATACTAAACATCCCCAATAAAATTGCATTACGAATATTTGTGAAGTTTTTGATTGAGAATTTGAATTTTAAATACAGAATTGTGATCACAATTAGGATTGGCGAAACAAGAAATGAAAGGTAGTTTATAAGGTTCATATAGGTGAGGAGTTTATCAAAAATTTATCAAATATAATAAATGTTTGTAATTTCGTAATTTATAATTAATGATTTTTGGAATGTCTCAAATAAAAATATCAAGGCTAAATGATGATCAAATAAATGAATTGGGAATACTTTCATGGCCAATATGGGAAAAGGAAGTTTCAAGGTTTAGTTGGACATATTCGGAAAATGAACAGTGCTATATCATTGATGGAGAGTTTACTGTAGAAACAGAGCACGGAAACTTCAATGTTGTAAAAGGCGACTATGTTCAATTTGAGAAAGGGTTAAGCTGTGTTTGGAATATTAGTAGGCCTGTTAAGAAATATTATAATTTTTCATGATTAATAATCGAACAGGTAGAGTCCTTAAGTCTACTGGAAGTTGGTATTCTGTAATGGATAAAACTGGCAAAACTTTTGAATGTAGGTTAAAAGGTTTATTCAGAAATAAAGGAATAAGAACAACCAATCCAATAGCGGTAGGTGATCTTGTGGATTTTATTATTGAAGATGATACCAACACTGGAGTAATTGATAATATACATGCACGCAATAATTATTTAATCCGAAAAGCAACAAAATTATCCAAAGCAACACATATAATTGCTGCAAATATCGACCAGGTAGTTGTAATAGTATCTCTTTATCAGCCGCGTACATCAACTGGTTTTATCGATCGAGTTTTAACAACTGCCGAAGCTTACCATATACCTGCTACAATAATTATCAACAAGGCTGATTTGTATAATGAAGAGATTAACACTAAGTTAATAGAAATAAAAAGAGCTTACGAAGGAGCTGGTTATAAAGTTTATATAACTTCCGTACTAAAAAGAATAGGGCTAGAGGAATTTAAATCAAGTTTGAAAGATAAAATTAGTTTATTATCGGGCCATTCTGGAGTTGGTAAATCAGCATTAATTAATTCCGTTGATTCAAGTTTAGATCTTAAAACTGGTGAAATATCAGATTATCATAAAAAGGGAATGCATACTACGACTTTCGCAAATATGTTTCCTCTGAAGTTTGGAGGATTCGTAATTGATACTCCCGGAATAAAGGAATTTGGGTTGGTTGAGTTTGAAAAGGCACAATTGGGTCAGAGATTTCCTGAAATCAGAAAAATGATGCATTATTGTAAATTTAATAATTGCATACATGTAAATGAGCCGGGTTGTGCTGTTATTGAGGCGGTTAAGGATGGGCAATTTGTTGAGTTTAGATACAGTAATTACTTAAATATGTTGGATTCAATATAAAATTTATAAAAACAAATGATTGCTTCACGTTTAATAAATGAAGATATTCTTGCGCTTAATACACATGATGATATTGAGGAAGCAAGAAACAGAATGGATGAGTATAGTGTGACTCATTTTCCTGTGGTTGATGATGATCTATTTATTGGTATCATCTCCGAAAGCGACATTGATGATCTTGAAAATCAGGAGTTGATATTGCAGAGGAATATTCTACGTTTTGATAATTATTATGTAAATGAGAGCCAATATGTATTCGATGTGTTAAAATTGGCAAGTAATCAAAAGCTAAGCATTATTCCGGTTGTTGATACCGATGGTAGATATATCGGTAGTATAACACAAAGGGATATAATCAGTTTTTTTTCCGAATCTATGTCGGTAGATTATCCAGGTGGTGTATTTATACTGGAAGTTAGTATAAATGATTATAGTCTTACTGAAATTGCAAACATTGTAGAAACCAATGATGCAAAAGTATTAAGTGCTCATATAGTATCAAAAGTAAATTCAGCCAAAATAGATGTTATAATTAAAGTGAGCAAAATCGACCTGGGGTCGATACTACAAACCCTTGAACGCTATGGCTATAAGATTGTCGCTTCGTTTCAGGAGAATGTGGATTACGAAGAACTCAAAGATAATTATGATTCATTGATTAATTATCTAAGAATATAATATGGGTCGATATTCTTTATTCATATTTGTGTCAATATCAATTTGTTTTTTTACACTCAATTCATATTCAATTCCTTTTGAGAATGATTCATCAGTTGTGATTAAATCAATTACTATTGAAGGAAATAAGATTACAAAGGATAGAATTATAAAACGCGAAGTTGAATTTGATGTTGGCAGCATAATAAATGTTGTTAGGCTTGATAGTTTGATAATAAAAAGCCAGCAGAATTTGATGAACCGATCATTGTTTAATTTTGTAACCATAACAAAAAGTATAGCAAACAATGAATGTTATATAAAAATTCAAGTAGTTGAAAGATGGTATATATGGCCTATCCCAATTCTCCAATTTGCAGATAGAAACATAAATGCGTGGTTGAATAAACGGGATTTTAGTAGGGTAAATTATGGAGTAGATTTAAGGATTGATAACTTCAGAGGACTAATGGAGAACCTTAATATTATCCTTCAGGTTGGGTATGATCTAAAGCTAGGGTTTAAATGGAAGACTCCATATTTAACCAAAAATCAAATATTCGGTATGGGAGTTGAGTCGGCGGTACAACTAAATCATGAAATGGCATACAAAACTGTTGATAATAAAGAGTTGTTTTATAACTCACCTTCTGGGTATGCACAACGAAATATATCAGGACAATTAAATTTCTCTTTTAGACCTAAATATAATTTTTCACATGGTTTTAGTATAAGGTATGATCAATTTGTTTTTCAAGATACTATCATAAAACTGAATCCCGATTTTGCATCAAATCAAACAGAGTATAATTATTTTTCAATGGATTATTCATTCAAGCTGGATTTTAGAGATTATAATCCATATCCACTTACGGGATATTATTTTGATGTAAGTATTGGAAAAAAAGGGTTTGGATTATTTGATAAAGAGGTTGATAAGTTTTCGCTGAGTGGTAATTTCGACCATTATATTAATATTTACAAGCGTTGGTATTTTGCTTATGATTTTGGAGCTTATTTATCGAATGAAAACACTAGGTCACCTTATTTCATCAAATCAGGGCTTGGATATCATCCCAATAATATTAGAGGTTATGAGCTTTATGTAGTTGATGGGCAACAGCTCGGCATACTAAAAACTAATATTAAATTCGAAATTTTACCCCGAACAACTTTTAAGATAAATTGGATTAAAACAACCAAGTTCAGTGAAATATTTTTTGCCTTATATGCAAACCTGTTTTTCGACATGGCCTATGTAAGTGATATTTATACCAGTGAACTAAATCCTTTGGCGAATCAATTGCTATATGGCACAGGTATTGGTCTTGATATGCTTTCATATTATGATATTGTACTCAGGCTCGAACTTTCGATAAATAAACAAAAACAAACTGGGTTTTTCATAAACTTTACTGCTCCAATATAACTAAACAATTAAATGTTTGGGATCATAAACAGTGGCAGTTATGTTTTCATATCTAGTATTTTCTGTATGGATTTATAGATTAATTACCACATTTTCATGCTCATAGTTAAAAAAAGTTAAGTCATTAAAAACAAGCAACTATTTCTTGGTTTTTAAGTTACATTTGCCGTTAAAAATACCATTGTTATGAAAGTGGCATTATTTGGTAAAGCATATACTGATAATCAGAAGGTTTACTTACAAATAATTATCGATGAGCTCACAAAGCGAGAAGCTGATATATGTATTTATGAACCTTATTTCAAAGCAATTGAAGGCAAATTAAAACTTAATGGCAATATATCCTACTTTAACACCAATAAGGATATAAGGAAGAGTGTTGACATGCTATTCTCGGTAGGCGGGGATGGAACAATGCTAGATACTGTGCCAATTGTACGTAATTCTGGAATTCCAATACTGGGAATTAATTTGGGAAGACTCGGTTTTTTGTCAAGTGTAAGTAAAAACGAAATAGTAAATGCCATTGATAGTGTTTTTAAAGGCGATTACTATATTGATAAAAGAGCATTGCTTCAGTTGAGTGAACCTAAAAAATTGTTTGGCAATGTTAATTATGCGCTAAATGATCTTACAATCTATCGAAATAATGCAACAGCATTAATAGTAGTGCATGTTTTTGTTGATGATAAATTTTTAAATTCGTATTGGGGTGATGGATTAATAGTTTCCACACCAACCGGTTCAACAGCCTATACCATGAGTGTTGGGGGGCCAATTGTAACTCCAGGGTCGAAAAATTTTATTATTGCCCCCATCGCATCGCATAACTTAACTGTAAGGCCTATTGTGCTTCAGGATTCAAGTACCATTAAAATAAAAATCGAGGGACGTGAAGATAAATATCTAATGACCATGGATTCAAGGCATTCGGCCATTAGCAAAGATGATGAAATAATAATAAAACGATGTAGTTTTAATGTTAATCTTGTTCAAATGAAAAATAAAAACTTCTATTCAACCATCAGAGATAAATTACACTGGGGTGTCGATTATAGGAATTAGCAATATGGAATAATATTTAGTTATTTTTTTAGTTTGTTATGTGTTGATTTATAACTTATAATAGATGTTACACATAACCAAAAAAGTGATATTTTTGCCGCTCAAATTTAATATGATAGTTTATTATTTAAAATACAGATTATTACGTCACATAAAGAGTGTTTTTGTGATGTTGTTTTTATTTGCAATATCTGGCAGTATAAATTCTCAAACATTGGAATTGGGTGGATTCGTTGGAACCTCATATTACTTGGGTGAGTTAAACCCTGCGTTACCTTACAACCAATCTCAATTTGCATATGGAGGTTTAGCACGATATAATTTAAATTCCCGATGGGCAATAAAATTATCATATTACAAAGGAAAATTGAAAGGAAGCGACGCCACAGGTGGTACTGTTACTAATAGGGATCTTAATTTCAAATCAAATATTAATGATTTTTCGTTGGTTGCTGAGTTTAATTTTTGGGAATATTTCACCGGAAGTAAAAAGAGCTATTTTACACCGTTTGTTTTTGGAGGAATTTCATACTTTAATTTCAATTCAACAAATTTTAATGGTGTATCGCTTCAGCCTCTAGGTACCGAAGGACAAAATATCGGTTTCGCTGGTAGAAGTCCGTATAGCAAAAATAGTATTGCGTTTCCCTTTGGATTTGGTATTAAATACAGTATAAATGAAAGATTGGGCCTTTCCTTTGAATGGGGTATGCGAAAAACACTAACCGATTATATTGATGATGTAAGTACATCTTATTACTTAACTGGGGAAAATATTGATCCAAATGTACCTGGGCAAATAGCAAGTGACCCAACAATGAGTCATAATGCATATATGCAACGAGGTAACGATAAAACGAATGATTGGTACAACTACACTGGTATCACGCTAACATATAAATTTGATTTAAGAAGTGATAAGGGGTGTAATAATGTAAGTTGGAAATAGTGTCAAATTTTGATGAAAAGTTATAAAGATAAAATAGATATTGAAAAACTACCCGAACACATTGCCATAATAATGGATGGTAATGGGAGGTGGGCCATTCAGCATGGACTAGATCGTGTTGGAGGTCATCATGAAGGGGTTGATTCAGTGCGAAATATAGCTGAGGCAGCTGCCAGTATTGGGGTTAAGTATGTTACTCTTTATACATTTTCTACTGAAAATTGGAGTCGACCCAAAGAAGAAGTAGATGCATTAATGTCGCTTTTTGTTGAAACCATCGTTAAAGAGCTTGATACATTAAATAAGAATAATATCAAACTAAATGCAATTGGTAACCTCAAAAGTTTACCTGGTGAGAACTACGATAAGCTAATGGAAACAATGGCTCTGACAGCCAAAAATGATAGAATGACTTTAACTTTGGCTTTAAGTTATAGTTCTAGGTGGGAGATTACTAATGCTGTTAAAAACTTAGGTAGAGATATTGAAAATGGTAAGATTAAAAGTGACCAAATATCAGAGTCTATTATAGAAGAATACTTAACAACCAATGATATGCCTGATCCTGAGTTGCTAATAAGAACCAGTGGGGAATTAAGAATAAGTAACTACTTGTTATGGCAGATTGCATATTCGGAATTATACTTTACCGATGTGCTTTGGCCTGATTTCCGTGAAGAAGAATTGTATAAAGCGATTGTAGAATACCAGGAGCGCGAACGGAGATTCGGGTTAACAAGTGAACAATTATTAAGCTAGGATTTTGTATGATAAGAGCTGTTAGAATAGGATTATTTGGAGTATTTATAGTAGTTAGCTTACTATTGTTACCTTTTGCTACCAAAGCACAAATTAGTATAGGGAATGATCTGTCAAAAATTAGCTATGATACACCAACTGAATATATAGTTGGAGGTATTGAGGTTGAGGGTATTGAATACCTTGATAAAAATCTAATTATAATGCTCTCTGATTTGGAAGTAGGGGAGAGGATTAAAGTTCCTGGTGATGATATAACAGGAGCAATTAGAAGACTATGGGATCAAGGCCTTTTTGATAACATAAGTATTGTCGCATCAGATATTAAAGCAAATAAAATTTTTCTAAAAATAATCCTTCATGAACGACCTCGTTTAAGTAAATTTTCGTTTGAAGGAATTAGAAAAACTGAAGCTGATGATATTCGTGAAAAGATTAACCTAACACGTGGTGATGTCGTTACCGATCACTTAGTAATACGCACAAAAAATATTATTAATGAGTTTTATGCTGGTAAAGGTTATCTTAATAGTAGTGTTACAATAACTGAGAAAACGGATAAAAGAAATTCAAACTTCGTTGATCTTACAATCTCAATTAAAAAGAACAGAAAGGTTAAGATTAAAGAAATAAATATTTATGGCCTAAAAGAACTTTCAAAGGAGTCGGTAAAAGCGGCAATGAAAGAAACCAAATCCCGTGGAGTATTTAAACCATTGGATAGTTTGGGGCCATTGGTGATCAATATTGCTACAGATGCTGTTACATTCAAGTTTAAGGATATTGGTAATCAATTCATAAAGTATTATAAAGAAAATATTAAGGTAAATATCTTCAAAGGTTCAAAATTTATTGAATCCAACTATGAAGAGGATTTAGATAATATTATTGCAAAATATAATAAGAAAGGATATCGTGATGCACACGTTGTTGCTGATTCAGTATACCGTATTGACAACGAAAACCTAGGAATTGATATATATATTGATGAGGGAAATAAGTACTATTTCCGCAATATTACTTGGGTAGGTAATAAGGTTTATAGTTCATTATTCCTAAGTACAATATTAGGCATTCAGCCGGGTGATGTGTATAATTTAGAATTATTGGAAACCAATCTCCAGTATAATCCTGCTGGTTTTGATGTTAGTTCGCTATATATGAATAATGGTTATTTGTTTTTTAATGCAACTCCTGTTGAAACCTATGTTGGCAATGATAGTATTGATTTGGAAATAAGGATTTTTGAAGGTAAGCAGGCTCGTATTAAAAATGTTAGTGTAAAAGGAAATACAAAAACGAATGATCATGTTGTTATTCGTGAACTGCGTACTCGCCCCGGCCAGTTATTTAGTCGCGAAGATGTAATAAGAACAACACGTGAGTTGGCCAACTTAAGATACTTTAATCCAGAAACCATAACACCCAATATAAATCCTGATCCGGTAGATGGAACTGTTGATATTGAATATGAGGTTGAAGAAACATCTGCCGATCAAGTTGAACTATCTGGTGGTTGGGGATATGGTAGGATTATAGGAACGCTTGGTTTGAGCTTTAATAATTTCTCCATTAAGAATGTATTCAATGGTAAAGCCTGGAAACCTATTCCGTCTGGTGATGGTCAAAAGTTATCTCTTCGGTTTCAAACCTATGGTAAAGATTACTTAAGCTGGAGTGTTTCATTTACTGAACCCTGGTTAGGTGGACGTAAGCCAAATGCACTTACAGTTTCATATTATCACTCAATATATTCAAATGGGCTTCCTACATACGATACACTAAGGTCTTCCTTTGTTATTGATGGTGTTAGTGTAGGTATTGGAAAAAGATTAACCTGGCCCGATGACTTCTTTACACTATATCAAGGTGTTAATCTTCAGTTATATAAATTGCAGAATTATGCTACAATATTTTATATAGGTGATGGAAATGGTACTTATAATAATTTTAATTATGAAATTATATTAGGTAGAAGTTCAATAGATGCTCCTATATATCCACGACGTGGCTCCGATATTTCGCTGGGCCTTGAGTTAACACCACCTTACTCATTATTTAGTCCCGAAAAGGACTATACACAAATTGGTGATACCGAGAAGTATAAATGGATTGAGTATCATAAATGGAAGTTTAAAGCTTATTGGTATTTTGAGCTAATGGAGAAACTTGTTTTTGCTACTAAATTTAGATTTGGATATTTAGGTTATTATAATAGTGATTTGGGAGTTACTCCGTTTGAAAGATTTTATCTTGGAGGTGATGGATTATCTGGAACAAATAACTTCGACGGACGTGAAATAATTAGTATGCGTGGATATACCAATGAGTCGATAACACCGTTTTTCTATCAAAATAAGAATATTGGAGGAACCGTTTTCACTCGTTATACTTTGGAATTGAGATACCCTTTATCGTTAAATCCAAGTTCAACAATTTATGCTCTTACATTTGTTGAAGCGGGTAATTCATGGCTAGGCTCCCAGGGTTTTGATCCATTTGATATGAAAAGGTCGGCTGGCTTTGGTGTTAGGGTATTTTTACCAATGTTTGGGATGCTTGGACTCGACTGGGCTTATGGCTTTGACCCTATTTATGGTCTTCCATCTGCTGCAGGTAGTCATTTCCACTTTTCACTTAACCAGTCACTTGATTAATTACTTTGGCAAAATATTTGCATTATAGTCAAGAAACAAAATAATAGAGACATGAAAAATACAATAGTTAAATATTTATTTCCTCTTATCGTAGTAGGATTATTGGCTGCAAATTATTCAGCCATCGGGCAACAGCAAAAATATGCTTATGTTGATACTCAATATATTCTGGATAATATCCCTGAATTTCAAGATGCCCAGGATGAATTAGACGAGTTTTCTGAAAAATGGCAAAAAGAAATCGAATCTACATATGCAAAAGTTAGTGATATGTATCAAAAATATCAAGCTGAGTCTGTTTTGCTACCGGAGGATGTAAAACATAAAAGAGAAGAGGAAATCATTGCCAAAGAAAAGGAAGTTAAAGATTTGCAAAGAAAGTATTTTGGTGCAGAGGGCGATCTTTATAAAAAGAGGCAAGAACTTGTACAACCAATACAGGAGAAAGTATATAACGCCATCGAAAGCATTGCAGCTAGTAGTAACTATTCATTTGTTTTTGACAAAGCTGGTGGAATGACATTACTTTATGGTAACCCAAAATACGACATTAGCGACGATGTACTTGATGAAGTTGGTAATGTTATGCAAACTGTAAAACGTGATAGCCGAAATAGAGGTAATTAGACTTTAAAAATAGAATCGATTTGCTTTTCAAAAATTAAACTATCTTTCTTAAAATAAGTTCTTAAGCATATATTGTGTTAATATTTCTTAATTAACAAATACTATGCTTTTTATTATACTTGGATTACTATTTTTTGATTATGTTTGCAACCCTTAATTTGAATATTTTTAACCACATTATTAAATAACAGATGAAATCATTTAAAAAAGTAATTGCTTTATTATCTCTAGTTGTTCTTCTATCGAGCGTTGGTTTTGCACAAAACGGAGCTAAATTTGGATATATTGATTCAAATGAGATATTAACTCTAATGCCAGAAACTGATTCTTTACAACAAGAATTAAAGGCTTATGCTGATTATCTTGATGAGCAGATGTCAACAATGGCAATGGAATACCAATCAAAAGTTGGTGAATATCAAGATAATGTTGCTACAATGTCTGATTTAATTAGACAAACAAAAGAAAAAGAGATTACTGATTTGCAAAATCGTATTCAGGCTTTCCAGCAGTCAGCTGATCAGGATTTGGGTGCAAAACAAGCTGAGCTATTTAATCCTTTGATTGAAAAAGTAAAGGTGGCGATAACTGAGGTAGCCCGCGAGAACAATTACAACTATATTTTTGATGTTGGTACTGGAGCTCTTGTTTTTTATGAAACAGGTGATAATATACTTCCATTGGTAAAAACTAAATTAGGTATACAGTAATACTGCCTAACAATGAAATATTACCCCGATTGGATATTCCTTTCGGGGTTTTTTATGCGAATATTTTTCATTTGGTTCATCCCTCTAATTGGTTATTCGGACTATGTGTTAAGACTAAAAGTAATTCAAAACATGAAGTATTGAACTGGAGTTATGGTACCACCATTAGGAGGTGTCAAACCTTAACTTTGTTGTGTATCAACATGCTCCCAAAGTCTTTGCTTTCTGTTTTGAGTGATTTTTCTAATGCATATTCCAAGCTAAACTAATATCTTTGTAACAGTATTAATTACAAATTATGAGCAATAAGTTGAATAAGAGTAAGCAGCAGTACTTAGATATAAAAAAAGTTATTGGTGATAAAAGCCCATTTCTCGCAAAAGTGCTACCCAACTTTGTTATTAGTTATCTTAAACGTATAATTCATGAAGATAAACTTAATTCATATTTAAAGAACCATCAGGATTTAATGGGAATAGAATTCATTGATGCTATATTATCTGATATGAACACAAAGCTTGATATAGTTGGTCTTGAAAATATACCCTTAAACGATCGTTGTGTAGTTGCATCAAACCATCCACTTGGAGGACTTGATGGTATGGCCTTAATGCTTGCTGTGTCAAAGGCTAGGATGGATATTCTATTTCCAGTAAATGATATATTAATGAATATTAAAAACCTGGAACCGCTTTTCACACCTATCAATAAGCATGGTGGAAAAGCAAGTAATATCCAAGTAGTAAATGAAACTTTTGCAACGGATAGTATTGTTTGTTATTTTCCATTTGGTCTAGTATCTAGGAAAAGAAATGGAAAGATAGAGGATCTTTTTTGGAGAAGAACTTTTATAAATAAAGCCAAGGCCTATAAAAGAGATGTAATTCCTACACATATCGATGGAAGAAACACAAACTTTTTCTATAATCTATCAAATTTTAGAAAAGCCCTTGGAATTAAAGCAAATATTGAAATGTTGTTCCTAGTTGATGAACTATTTAAACAAGAAAATTCAACACTTAAAATTTCCTTTGGCCCTCCAATACCTTATCAAACATTTGACGATCGCTATACGAGCATGGAATGGGCAGAACTTGTTCGACAATATTCATATAAGGTTGGTGAAGGGCATACTGAACCATTTGAAGCTCCAAAAATGTAGCAATTCGAGTCGCAATTCTTTACAAATGAATTTCATGCTATATTTGTAGTTAGATTATTCGTACGTAAACTGACTTATTATTAACTTCGGATAGCTAATATTAGTATCAATAAAATAAATCTAGCAAATGAAAACCATAGTTCCTCCCGTTGATAAAAATTTACTGGAAAAAGAATTTAAAAACGTAGGTGTATTACGAAATACTAATAATGGTAATAATGAAATTTATCTTGTAAGCGATAGTAATGCACCAAATGTAATTCGTGAAATTGGTAGACTTCGAGAAGTTACTTTTAGAGATGCAGGGGGTGGAACCGGAAAAGAAATTGATCTTGATTCGTACGACGTTGGTGAGCATGCTTTTCAGCAATTAGTGCTTTGGGATCCACAGGAAAAGGAAGTTATTGGAGGTTATAGGTTTATCCATTGTAAAAATCTTGAAATAACCAAAGATGGAAATGTAATATCGCCTACTGCAAGTTTGTTTACGTATTCCGAAGAGTTTATAAATGAGTATTTTCCGTATACAATTGAACTTGGACGATCTTTTGTTCAGCCAATGTACCAGCCAACATTTAATTTACGAAGAGGTATGTATGCACTGGACAATCTATGGGATGGAATAGGTGCAGTAATTGTAGATAGCGAGGATGTAAAATATATGTTTGGTAAAGTTACCATGTATACGCACTACGATACTTTAGCTCGCGATATGATTCTTTTTTTTCTAAAGAAGTATTTTCCAGATAATGAAAACCTTATATATCCTATTGTACCTTTGGAGCTGGAAACATCTCAAAAAATACTTGGAAATATTTTTACTGGCTGCAATTATGATGAAGATTACAGAATACTAATCCAAAAGGTTCGTAAACTTGGTGAAAATGTGCCCCCACTAGTAAATGCCTATATGAATCTTTCGGCAACTATGAAAACATTCGGCACTGCCGTAAACCCACATTTTGGTGACGTTGAGGAAACAGGAATACTTGTTACTGTTAAAGACATTTTTCCTGGGAAGAAGGATAGACATTTAACATCATATAAAAAACCAGTTTAATTAACTAAATAATGAAAATTAATAGTGCTGATTTTTCAATTAGTTCACCAGATGTAGCAGTATGTCCTGAACCAAATAAGCCAGAATATGCTTTTATTGGTCGATCAAATGTTGGAAAGTCATCTCTTATCAATATGATCACAGGGAGGAAAAAGCTGGCAAAAATTTCAGCAACACCCGGTAAAACAATGCTAATTAATCATTTTATTATCAATAAAGAATGGTACCTTGTTGATCTTCCCGGATATGGCTTTGCGAAAAGGTCAAAATCAGAAAGATTAAAATGGGAGAAGATGATTAAAAAGTATATTCTTAACCGAACTAATATGCTTACTTTGTTTGTTTTGGTTGATGTAAGAATACCTCCCCAAGCAATCGATTTGGATTTTATTGAATGGTTAGGAATGTCAAATATTCCATTTGTAATTGTATTTACCAAAGCCGATAAGCTCAAAGCCAATCAAGTTACTACTAACCTCGATAAATATAAGAAAAAGCTTTACGAAATGTGGGAAGAATTGCCAAGTATAATTATAACATCATCATCTACGGATTATGGACGTGATGACCTGCTTAATTATATCGAGCAAACAAATAAAGTGTTTAATTAAGAAATAATTAATCCTTAATTTCAAAAAGCAATTGATTTTTTGAAACAATATCACCTACTTTTACGCTAAGTTTAAGCTCTCCATCATATGGAGCAACAACGCTGTTCATCATCTTCATAGCCTCAAGAATCAGAACAACATCACCTTCCTTAACTTTACGTTTGTTTTTAATATTTATTTCAAGGATAGTACCCGGAATAAAAGCACGAATCTTTTTTGGATCATGCTCTTCGTATTTCTTCCTTTTTTTGAATCTATCGGTAATAAGAGTTTTATATTTTACTCCATCAATATCAATTGAGCCAAAACGTGGTTTTTTTTCTTCTTTCGCCATGATAAACCTATTTTAAAATGGTGGAACACCATGTTTCTTAAAGGGAAGTTGAATCTTCTTATCCTTTGAAATATCCAAGGCATGTATTAGCATTTTCCTTGTCTCATTAGGTTCTATAACTGCGTCAACATAACCATAAGCAGCAGCAACGTAAGGATTAGCAAATTTAGATTTGTATTCAGCAACCTTCTCTTTACGCATTTCATCTGGGTTTTCAGCTGATAAAATCTCTTTTCTGAAAATAATGTTTGATGCACCTTCAGGTCCCATAACAGCTATTTCAGCTGTTGGCCAAGCAAATACAAAATCAGCCCTTAAGTGATGTGAGCACATTGCGATATAACCTCCTCCATAGGCTTTACGTGTGATTAAAGTAATTTTTGGCACTGTGGCTTCAGAATATGCGTAAAGAAGTTTAGCCCCATGACGAATTACACCTGCATGCTCCTGATCAACTCCGGGTAAGTATCCGGGTAAATCAACAAGGGTAACTAGTGGAATATTGAAAGAATCGCAATAACGAACAAACCTTGCTGCTTTATCAGATGAATCAACATCCAGTACACCAGCAAGATAAAGAGGCTGGTTAGCAACAATACCAACAGTTTCGCCACTTACTCTTGCAAAACCAATGGTGATGTTTTTGGCAAATAGTTCCTGAATTTCAAAAAACTCAGAATCATCTGCAATAGCTCTAATCAAGTCTCTTACATCGTATGGTAGTTTCGCATTTGATGGCATTACAGTATCAATCTTATACCGACGTGTTTTGGGTGATTTCTTTGGGAAATTCTTTGCCTTTTTTATATTATTCCAGGGTATATAGCTAACCAATTGTTTTATTTGGCTAAAGCATTCCTCTTCACTTTCAGCATAAAAATGTGCATTACCTGTGTCTTCACAATGTACCCTAGCTCCGCCAAGCGCTTCCATTGAGATTTCTTCACCAAGTACAGTTTTAATAACCTCTGGTCCGGTAATAAACATCTTGGTGATTTTCTCAACTGTAAAAACAAAATCTGTTAATGCGGGTGAGTAAACTGCACCTCCTGCACAGGGCCCTAATATTACAGATATCTGTGGTATAACACCTGAGGCAAGAGTATTACGGAAAAAGATTTCTCCATAACCTGCCAGTGAGTTAACACCTTCTTGAATACGAGCACCGCCCGAATCATTAATTCCAATAAGCGGAACCTTAAGTTTTAAGGCATGATCCATTATCTTGGTAATCTTCTTGGCATGCATCCAACCCAGAGACCCACCGGCAACGGTGAAATCCTGTGCATATATACAAACCGGATTTCCACTTATTGTACCTGTTCCGGTAATAACACCATCACCAGGTAAGTATTTCTTATTCATATCAAAATCCTTTGCGGCATGTTCCACAAATAAATCATATTCATGAAAGGATTTTGGATCGAGGAGTGCAATTATTCTCTCTCGAGCTGTAAGTTTACCAATGGCTTTTTGTTTTTCAATAGCTTTATCACCACCGCCCTTTAAAGCCGTCCGCATTCTTTTTTTTAAATCAACCGATTTTTCTTTGATGCCCATATCATATAGTTTTGGGTGAACAAAAAAAGAGATAAGTTAACCCAAACAGGTCTATTTTCCTTTTAGAAAAACTTATCTCTACGGGTGCAAAAGTATATCAAATTAATAATAAAGCAAGTTATTTTCTTTCATATAGTGTAAAAAATATGATTAACTTTGTGTAAATCAATTGATAGGCTGTTATGAATGTTGAAGATATAAGATTATACTGTTTAGCTAAAAAAGGAGTAACTGAAAGTTTTCCTTTTGACGATACTACATTGGTATTTAAGGTTATGGGTAAGATGTTTGCCTTATTCAATCTTAAAGAAAACCATAGCATTAATTTAAAATGCGATCCAGAGCATGCCATTGAATTGCGTGAACATCACGATTTTGTTTTACCAGGATATCATATGAGTAAAAAGCATTGGAATACAATTATGATAGATGATAGGGTATCTGATACTATATTATTAAAATGGATTGATGATTCCTATAATCTAATTGTTGCCAACCTACCAAAAAAAGCACAAAATGAATTGAGTAAACTACATTGATATTTTTAAATATAGTGTTGGTGTGATTGGTAAGGCCTCAGTATAAATATTTATATCCTCAACTTGATTTGATGGTATTTTTTCGAATGATGAGTACTTTAAGTTTTTAGTATTTAACACATTAATTATTGATATTCCAATCTCTCCATTAACTTTTCGATCAAGAAATTTGTATATTAACGAGGCATCTAATCTGCTGTATTTTTGGATATTACTTTCTTGATATTGAGTTAGCACATTACCATATGGGAAACCTGAACCATAAACATAATTAGTTGAGAAATATATTGGATCAAAATTTAATAGTAGTGCTAATTTTAACTCATGGCGTTGATCTTGAGGAGCCCTTCGAGTGTTCTCAATTTGATTATATGTAAAATGCTCAATGGTACTACTTAATGAATATGCTATCCATGCTGAGTGTCTTGAAAGATCCTTTTTAAGTAGGATATCCATGCCATAACTTTCTGCTTTTCCATGAAATATATCCCTGATACTATACTTTGTCAGATTTACGAATCTCGTTAATCCTGATATATTTTTATAATATCCTTCAATGCTAAATGTTAAGTTATTGTGGTGATATGACGATCCAATTACATAATGTGATGCATTTAATACAGGTAATTCCTTATTGTTACTTAAAGACCATAAATACTTAAAGTTACCAAAATCATCTACTATGGTGCTTAAGGATATAAATTGGTTATATTTTCCATATGCACAATTAATTTTCCACATATCTCCAATCTTGAGTGAAGCAGATATTCTTGGTTCAAAATATATTTTTTGAAGATAGAAAGCATGATTAATTCGGAAACCTGCTTTAATATTGAGGTTTTTTAGAATTGAAATATTGTCTTGTAAATAGAAATTTGCAATACTACCCGAAGAAAGATAATATGCCATTTTAGCATCAAACGAAAATTCCTCGAGCTCAACGAAATTGTAAGTTAGGTCAAGTCCTCCTTCAATGGTATGGTACTGATTTATGGTTATGGAATTGCTATGTTCGATCTTTAATTCATCAAGAGTATTCTTGCTGTTATCGTCAGCTATGTATTCAGTATTACTATTGATGGGATTTTGAATTTTGAAGTCATTTGAGTATTCGTTAACTAAGCCCGAAAAACAGATTCTGATATTTGAGCTATTTCCATTATTCCAGATATGACCCCAGTAAACTGAGCCACCGGTTTGAGTACTCTGATCTTTTGCTTTTTTATCATAGACTCTGTTAAGTACAGCTTCATTAATTTTGTATGAAAACCTATCTCTGCCTGCATGCAGACTGACGTAGAAATTGTTGTTGTCACTAATTTGTGTAGAGTATTTTACATTAAAATCCCTGAAATTATAATCAGGGATAACATTTATATCTAAATCATTTGTGGAGATTGAATCATTGTTTTGATCAATTACTGCTGACATATCAGAAGGGTTGTATAGGTTATAATAGGTTTGTCGAAAAGCAAATATCAATGAACCTTTTTTAGATATTGGGATTTCAACCATCCCATTCAATGTCATGTTATTTATGTTTATTGTAAAAGATGGGTTTATTGTGTTACCATTTTTACCAATTATATTTACAATGCCTCCCACCCTGTCACCGTAGTTTGCATCATATCCTCCCTTGTGAATTTCAATATCCTTAGCAATTAAAGGGTTAAAGGAGCTGATATTGTCGTTAAAGTTTTTTAATCCATATACGGTAAATCCGTCAAACATAACTTTACTTTGTCCTGCATATCCTCCCCATATTATTAACTCATTTGTATGCTCGCCCGATGCTAATATCCCTGGCATTAATCTAATAAGACTAAACACTGAATTATCTCCATAACCCGGTAGAAAATGAGCTATTTTGTGATTGAGTTTCATGAGCCCTGCTTGGTTACCAATTTGTGTTGCCTTCTCAACAGATCTGTCAGAAATAACTATCTCTGATAAACCAATACTTGATGGCACCATAGGAAAATCGAAATTATTGGATCTTGCAATTGTTGTGTCAAGAATATAGTAGCCAAGATGAGATACAATTATGTGTATAATGCTATCATATTGGTCGAGAACAGCAGAATAGTTTCCTTCAGCATCTGAAATAAATGGCCAATCATTTACGTATATGTGGGAATATGGTAGGGATTCCTCTGTAAACATGTCGTAAATGCGCCCCGAAAGTGTTGTTTTGCTGGGATTAATATCTATTTTTGGATAGATAACCCACACGTCATCAATTAATTCATATTCGAAATTTGTATTTTCGAAAAGTGAATTTAGCGTTTTATCAATTGAAGGGAAAATTCTATTTTCGGTAATGATTAAGTTTGATAAGCTTTCATCATCAAATGAAATGTTAATATTGTTAGAATCAACAATATCAATTAGTAATTTATTTAGTGGCTTGTTAACTACATTAATTTTTATTTCCTGTGCAACGGAAATTTGAATTGAAAGTATTGAAAATATGATGGTTATATATGTATTATATATGATTTTCAATTTTTAATAATATGGTATTTATTTTCAGATAATACAACAAATGTTAGTCCATATGGTTTGCAAATCAAATACAATGCTTCTTCAGCAGTTTTTTGTTTTGAGAAAAAACCTGTGTAATTATATTCAAGATTAGAACTGGATGATACAATTATGTTATAATAATCTTCAATTTCTTCAATAACTTTTGATAATGGAACGGAACTATAGTTGAACATATTGTTCCTATTTACTGACTGGTTGTATTCTTCAAAATGTTTCGAAACTACTATTTCTCCGTTAGATGCAATTTCTGCGCTGTAATCAGGATTGAGAATAACCGACCTTTCACTAATGGATAATACTTTCACCAATCCGGAATAACAAGTAACCTTATATTTATTGTTTTGAGCCAGAATATTAAATGTTGTCCCCATAACAAATGTACTACCAAAAGAAGAAGTTACTTTAAACTCATTACCCTTTTTAACATCAAAATACGCCTCACCAGTAAGAATAAGTCTCCTTGAATACTTCCACCAAAGCGGATAGTATGTTAATGTAGATCCTGATTGAAGAGTAGCTACGGAACCGCCTGGAAGCTTTACTGTAAGTTGTTCCCCTTCCGGGCAATAACTCGAATTACTATAATACCTTAGCATCAAAGTTGTTCCAAGTAGTAATAATAATCCTGCTGCTAACCCATAAAAGAATCTAAGTTGGATCGATTTTGTTTTTTTGGTTTTTGTGTTGTTCTTCTTGGGTTTATCAATTTGGGAAGATATTTCGTTCCATACCTCTTCTTTAGACTTATTATAGCTCGTTTTAGTATTGGAAAAGAATTCCCTATTAAGTTGCTCGTTATGTAGTTCGTTGTTGTCCATATTAGTAATTAAGCTCTTTTTTAAGATGTGACAAAGCATTTCTCATCCTTTTTTCAACAGCTTTGGTACTTATTCCTATTGCATCGGCAATTTCATGATATTTCATATTGTCAATTCTACTCATCAAAAAAACAGCTCTTTGTTTATCAGACAAAGAATTTAGTGCCAATGAATATTTGTTTTTTAATTCTATGAACTGGATCTTGTCAACTGGTGATTGATTGTCAACCATTGATTCAATGTTTAGTTTAAAGCTGGCAGCTATTTTTTGTTTTCTATATGAGCTTATAAAAAGATCTCCCGAAATCTTAAAAAGCAGCCCTATGATGTTTCTGTTATTTATATCTATTTGCTTTTCCCATATTCTTAAAAATGTATCCTGCGCTATATCAGTAGCAAGTTCAGAATCACCCGATCGATAATAAATGTAATTTCTCACAGTGTCAAAATGATTGTCAAAGATTTCCTTAAATAACTGCCGTGTCAATGAAGTTGGTTTATTGATTAGCGTAAAAATACTACATATTTTCTATTTTAATTTTATTAAAACTGATTTGTTAAACTATTATTAAATAGCTTGTTGGCATACTGTTGTATTTTTTGTTTTCTCGAAATGGCATACTAATACATTCTGTTTTTCATCATGCCAATTGTGGAATCCGTTACCTTGACAATCCTTAAACTCACTACATGATGTGCAACTACCTTTCCTTAACCATTCTCTATTTCTAAAATTCACAAACTTACTCTGCCAAATATCATTGAAATTATCTTCATAAATATTTCCTTGTGAGAAACTTCTGTCAATATTTGGACAACCCGAAATAGAACCATCAATTAATATTGAACCAATATTTATACCCGCTCTGCAAAAGAAATTACTATCCCGTACCTTCAACTCATATTTGCCAACATATCCTTCACAACTAAATTTAACATCGATATCAACCATTTTTCGAGAATCTGTAATAAAATCCATTAATTCAACAAACTGGTTATCTGATAAAAACAAATCGGTGAGTTTAACAGCTCTTCCAATTGGAATTATTGTAAATAAACGCCACGACTTTACTCCTGCATTAATAAGTGATTTCCTAATTTGAGATAGTTCATTTATATTTCTTTGGTTTACACATGTTACCACATCAAAATTTAACCTAGGTGAACCAGCAGCTAATTCAATTGCATCCATTACCTTGGTGTAGCTTGATTCATTGTTTCTAAGCCAATTATGTGATGCTTTCATTCCATCCAGACTGATAGTTAATGCTCCCATACCGGCATTCAACATTGACATATGTTTTTTCTTATTATATAAATGTCCGTTTGAAACCATTGACCAACGCATACCTCTTTTTCTTATTTCCCTTCCACATTTTTCAAGATCATTTCGCAAAAGTGGCTCACCTCCTGTTAGTACCACTATAAAATCGCTAGATGGATTTTCAATTGTGTCAATAGCAGCTAAGAAATCATCAAGCGGCATATCTTTTACAAGCGAACTTTTAGAACAATCACTACCGCAATGCAAACAATTTAGATTGCACCTTGTTGTACATTCCCAAAATAGGTAGTTCAATTCATGGTTATTAGTTGCCCATTTTTTGAACAATCGAAATCCAATTCTATTTAAGGATGTAATCATTTATTTACTTTCCAGTTTAATATCCAAATAGATGTTATCCTGGATATTGGTAAGAAGAGTATCTCTATTCAAAAAAGATCCATTGTTGGTTGAGTCAAGGTCTTCAAATGATATCCTCATGTCATTATTTATAACGGTATAAATGGAGAATTCACCTTTATCATTGGTAAACTCATACTGCATATAATCAACAATTGATACTTTTATGCCTTCTATTGGAAGTCCGGTTGATTTTGATTTAACCTGACCTTCGATTCGAAAGTCAGGTTCAAAATCTTGCGGTGTTCCGTAACAGGCCTGAAATACAAACAATACCGATGTTAAACTCAAACCACCGATTATTTTTCTAATTAGTTTATTTTTCATTTTGTTATTTATGAGTATTTAATAGAATAACTCAAGCAATAAGAAATAGTACTAGGGTAAAAATATTGTATATGAAACCCCATTAACAAGCACGGTTGCAATATTGTCGCATTCACCAGTTCCCCAGTCAAAATACCTAACAGGAAGTCCTTCTGGTGTAATTTCCATTGTTCCAGATACGATCCATCTGCATCCTATTTCAACTCGTAGTGGATTGGTTATAACCCTTGTCCATGTTTCTCCACTTGGTCTTATTCCGTTTGATGTGCCTGTAATATGATACACATCATCCATTATATTCCAGGTGGTTTGGCCTTCAACCCATTCGCGTACTTTGGAAGTACTCCAGCTTAATGTACCTCCTCCTGACAAATAAATAACTCCTACTACTTCAATATTGAAATACATATGTCCGTCGTCGTTAAAACCCATATTTGTAATGGTTTTAGTGCCATCAACCTGATTATCATTAACAAAATAATTATCAAAACCATATGTAATTACAGTTCCAGGCCACCAGTATCTGCCGTTAAATGTTAGTAGTATCTTTCCTCTGCGATATCTTCCATCATTACATAAGCAGTTTTCATCACCAAAATCAATTGTTAATTCTCTAGGGAAAACCGTTGTGTCAAGAGAAACTGTAGCGCAACCTGATAAGAACATTCCTTCAGCGGTTGATTTTAATCCTACTGAACCATTTACATAAGCCTCGTTGGCTATGTTTGTAACATTATCGTAAAGACTTTCGGCCCATGCATCATCCTTAGAAACTGAAGTGTCATCGGCAATTTGGGAATTTTCTTTTTTGCATGATGTTGTAAATGCGGTAACACCCAAGATCATAGTCATTGCTATTATTACTTTTAATCTTTTCATGATATTATTTTTAATTAGGATTGTACTTTACTACTATACCGCATAATAGTTTGTTTACCCTACCCTAAAAGTAATATTTTTTTAAAAAGATTAAATAACACTAGTGTCCGGTAAAACTATTTTAAAACAGGTCAGACATATTTCAGTCTGACCCGTAATGTCTACTTTTGAGTTACCACACAAAAAAGACAGACATGGGTAAAACTACAAATTTTAACGGACAGCCAATATTTAATCA
>JAERTF010000129.1 GCA_016845105.1 Bacteroidota bacterium
TAAAAAAACAACTTATACAATATCCTAAGTTACGACTTTTTCTTTCGTCCCAGAGTACCGTATACTCACCGCATTCTGTACATCGTTCGTTAGGTTCTTTAGCTATTGTTGAATGGCATTTTATCCTGACTTGATTTTTCTAATTATTTTGAATCAAATCATAATTTTTCAGTTTATTTTAAACAATAAAGGAAATCGCTACGCTCCGATTGATTTTACTGGGTTTTTTAAGGCATGAGTGGGAAAGCTTAAATAATAAGGTAGAGGGAAGTAGAGTTTTCCACTTCCCTCCTGGTGCATTATTTAATGCTACCCACTTTCGGTTATCCCTTGTCAGGTTTCCTCCCCAGGATATCCTGACTCTGTTTCACCGAAAATCAAAATATTTCTGATGAAGCAATCCTTACGTGTTCAGCTGATACTGTCATGGATTGTTCTGCTGCTGCGGCTATTAGCGAACCTCTTGCAAGGTTATTGGCTTTTCTCAACAGACCGCCTGAACCCTGATGTATAGCTGTGATGGATTGATCAGAAAATAAGTTTGTATCAACGCCACATAATTTTAAATGGTGTGCAAGATAAGATTTCATGCCATCCATATCCAGGCCTTCAAGATGGCTTTTAGCAACTATTCTTGAGGCAAAAGGTATGGATGTTCTATACTGGAGTTTATCTACAAGTGTTGGCTGACCGGCAAGAATCACAGGGAACCATGTTTTTGAGTCCTTTTCAAACTGTACAAGAGTGTGCAGCTCTGCAAAAACTTCCATGCGTAAAAGAGATGCTTCATCTATAATCAGGACTGTTTTTATTTTTTTACCCAGTACAAATTCTCTGATTTCATTTTTTATAATAGACATCATGAGAGCTCTGGAGTTCGAAGATCTTTCAATACCAAGCTCTTCAATAATTTGACGATATAATTCAAGGATTGAACCACTGGAGGCTGTGATATAAAATACCTTGTATTCAGAAGAGTGCAGTTTTGAGGCAGCATATCTTAGTGCTGTTGATTTGCCAGAGCCAACATCACCGGTAATTACAGTGCTGCAACCTAATCTTACTGCATAATCAAACCGCTTTTTAACTCCCTGAACTTCAGGGGTTATAAGAATATCATTTATATCAATATGGGCAGGGAATGCTTCTTGGGACAGACCAAAGAATGTTCTGTAAGTGTTACTCATAACAACTGCCCTCCTTTATAATCTGATACTGCAGGAAAAATACGGATATCATTTTCATTCCAGCGGTGTCTTTTTACTCGGCAGTTAACAGACAGGTCAACTGGTGATAAAAAACCATAGGATTTGTTTTTATAAATCACTTCAGCTTTTTGTGGTGTATCTTCATGGTATTTAACATCCACATGTCTGCCAATCAGGGATACAGGAGCTTCAAACATGGAACCATTAAGAGTAATGGTTCTGTCTTTTGCTACTTTACGCCGGGCAGTTTTACGAAAGTGGTCTTTTAAATTAAGTGGGGCTACCCTGATGCATTCCATAGCAGATGTAAATCTTTTAAATGGTGTCTGACCTGTGGAACTGTGTTTTTTCTGATGGTAGGCATCATTAAGCCATTTTTCAAAACCTGTGTTCAGATCTTCCAGGGTTTTACCGGCAAACTGTTGAAGGAACTGCAGCCTTACAGTTCTGAACCATCTTTCTATTTTTCCTTTACCCTGGGGCTTATATGGCCTTGCATGTATCAAAGCGATGGATAAAGAAGCAGCAACATATCTTAAATGATGTGATCTGAACGCAGGTCCATTATCAACATAAAGTTTTCTTGGTAATCCCCTGGTTAAAAATGCCTGCTCAAGTACTTTAAGATATGTTTTTAAATTCTCGGACAGGTAAAACCCGGCTGCTGTTATCAGCCTGGAGTGATCATCTATAATGGCAATGAGATAAGTTTTTCTCATTTTACCTTCACACATAATTTTCGGACCATGCATCACATCACTTTGCCATAGATCATTCGGGTTTTGCGCTTCAAATTTTCTTCTGTCTTCAGGGTGGGAAGTGTTCATCAATCCCCTGGACCTTAAAAAGCGGTAAACACTTGAATAACTGTATTTTTTACAGGTTATCTTTTGCAATGACTCTATAAGTGTATGGACTGTTGCATCTTTTTTATCAACTCTGAGCTTGATGATTAAAGAAGCTGTGTCATCATCAAAGACTCTTGAGTTGCCCTGATCGGAACGACTTTTGGGATATAAAGATTCTATCCTGCCATTGTACTGTTTGACCCATCCAAGAATAGTGCTTCTTGATAGTCTTGTCCTGCCCGAGTGGGGAATCATCCATTTACGGGCGCACTTGTCCTGTAACAACCTTTCTTTTTCTCCATAATCAAGTTGGGCACCGGTTACAAATTCACCAATGACCCCAAATCTAAATACTGCAATCTCTTTTTTCTGGTTTTCTGTCATATATCCTCCTAAAATTGAAATTTAAAGGCTTATATGACTGTAAAACAAACCTGTAAATCACAGCCTGCGGTAGGGCATATAAAAACTGCTATACCAGAATAATTAAATTGAACCTGTGACAGGGATTTTGTTTATCCTGACCAGTTCAATAAAACCCTTGGCAAGTCCCCTGTTCCACGTATTTGACAAATAGGCAGTTATATTGCGTTTTAATGCAGTAAACCAGAAATGCTGACGGCTCCATGATAACTGTGGCAGGTATCTGCTCTTGTAAATCCGGCTCAGAATACTTGTAAATATAGTTTTGATATCTGCCTGAAACCTGTAAAAGAATCCGCTGGGTTTTAATTTAAAAACAGTGTGACAATAAGGGCAACGGTATCTCTTTAGATATAAACCCTGTCCAAAACCATCAAAAAAAGAGAGTACAAATCCATGACCCCACAACCTCGACTCTCCACAATGTTTGCATTTAACAGGTCTTTGCCACTTGAATTTTTTGCCTTGTTTAAAAATTTGCTTGATATCTGCTTTGACATTAATTATCATTCCTACACTTGTTTGGGGATTAAATCCCAATTTTAAAGGGCGAAGAATCTGCTTAATTCTCGCCCTTTGCATTTTAGCCAAAATAATCTGATTTTACCTGTGCAGGATAATCTGAAAAATCTCGGAAATAGTCAATTTAATTAGAAAAATAAGGTGATGTTTAGTTCAATTTATTCTGAAATTCAACACTGGTCTGATTAAAAGGTATAAAAACCAGCGATGAAGATTTGAACGTTGTTCTGTTTCAATTCCACACTGGTCTGATTAAAAGCCTTTATACACTTTAAATAATCTCCATAAAATTAATATGTTTCAATTCCACACTGGTCTGATTAAAAGTGGGAAGATAAAGACCTTGTGTATATTGTTTCCGGGTTTCAATTCCACACTGGTCTGATTAAAAGGCAAAAATTATGTAAACACAAAATAGAGTTAGCAATGTTTCAATTCCACAC
>JAERTF010000130.1 GCA_016845105.1 Bacteroidota bacterium
ATAGATAGGTTTTTATAATAAATACTTTTATTTGCAAACTCGCTATTTAGAACATTATAAATTAAGTTTGTGTTAAGAAAATAACACCGTATTCAAACAAAAAACCTAAATTTGCTTGCGAAACATTTAGTCAGTAAATAATAAATATTTAATACTTAATTTTTATGAAGAAGAATGTAATTATTATTGGTGCAGCGGGAAGAGATTTTCATAATTTCAACACGTATTATCGTGGAAATGAAGATTATAACGTAGTTGCTTTTACAGCAGCTCAAATTCCTGACATTGATGGAAGAAAGTACCCTGTTGAATTGGCAGGAGATCTTTATCCTGAAGGTATCCCAATTTATGCTGAGGACGAATTACCCAAACTTATTAAAGACCTTAATATTGATGATTGTGTATTCTCATATAGTGATGTAACTTATGATAAAGTAATGGGAGTAAGTGCTGTGGTTAATGCTGCTGGTGCAAATTTCGTATTACTCGGTCCTGAAGATACTATGGTAAAAAGCACAAAACCAGTTATTGCCGTTGGCGCAGTTAGAACAGGTTGCGGAAAAAGCCAAACTTCACGAAAAGTTATCGAATATTTAATGGAAAAAGGACTTAAGGTAGTTGCTATTCGTCACCCTATGCCTTATGGTAACCTTGCTGAACAGGCTGTTCAACGTTTTGCAACAGTTGAAGATCTTGCAAAACACAAGTGTACTGTTGAAGAAATGGAAGAATATGAGCCACATGTAGTACGTGGAAACGTAATTTATGCTGGTGTTGACTATGAAGCTATTGTAAGAGCTGCAGAAAAAGATCCTGATGGTTGTGATGTTATATTATGGGATGGTGGAAACAATGA
This sequence comes from Bacteroidota bacterium, assembly GCA_016845105.1. Classification (GTDB taxonomy): domain Bacteria; phylum Bacteroidota; class Bacteroidia; order Bacteroidales; family F082. The sequence goes on from JAERTF010000130.1 coordinate 857, forward strand.
CTTTCCATTTTACAAACCAGATCTTAACATGACCGTAGTTGATCCACATCGCCCGGGTCATGAGTTAAAATATTATCCAGGTGAAGTTACTTTAAGATTATCTGATGTTGCTATTATTAACAAAATGGATAGCGCCTCACCAGAAGGAATTCAAGAAGTAAGAGAAAACATTAATAAAGTTGCTCCTAACGCAATTGTTGTGGATGCAGCATCTCCAATTGCAGTTGATGATCCTTCAGTAATTAAAGATAAAAAAGTACTTGTTGTTGAAGATGGTCCGACACTTACACACGGTGAAATGAAACTTGGTGCTGGTACTGTTGCAGCTCGCAAATTTGGTGCCGCTGAAGTTGTTGACCCACGTCCATTTGTTGTAGGTAAATTGGCAGAAACATTTGAAATATATCCAAATATTGGAGTACTTCTACCAGCAATGGGATATAGCGACCAACAACTAAAAGACCTTGAAACTTCAATTAACAATACCGAATGCGATGCAGTTGTTATCGGAACTCCTATCGATTTACAACGTATTGTTAAAATTGATAAACCTTCCACAAGAGTATATTATGACCTACAGGAAATTGGTCAGCCAAGCCTTGAAGGTATCCTTAATGATTTTGTTGCAGATCATAAACTTGCATAATCAAGATCAAAAATTTATTGCAAGCCTCTCAACAATGTTGGGGGGCTTTTTTTTTGTTTAATAAATAAGTAAGTTGATGTGTTTGGAAATAACACCTTCGGAGTAGGTAAAAACTAGGAATTGGGGAAATTTGTTCTTATTACACCTTAATTATACTTATCCAACGATTTTTCAGAGATTTTACCCTGATCTACGTATTGGTTTTGGGTTCTAGAATGCTCATTGGCGACACGAGTTTTTATAAACTGTAGTTCCTCGAATCTGGCATATAGAGATATAGATAAATAAGAACTCTTCATCAAATAAAAAAACCAATTTTCTGCCTCTACTACTTTATAATTTGTTATACACTCAAAGGAGAAAAAAGATTCTTGTGAATAATAATCTATTTAGATTGAATCAATGTATTTAAGCAAAATTAATAGCTATTTTCGCCAACTTCTAAAATCAATCCTTAAAACGGAATATTATGTCAGAAAAGAAATTAGCAAACCCAGCAGTTGTAGGATTAGCAGGATTCGGCTTAACAACCTTTATTCTTCAGATACATAACCTTGGACTTTGTGGAACAGGAGTAGTGTTGGCTCCAGCATTTATTTTTGGTGGACTTGCACAGTTAATAGCTGGGTTCCAGGAGCAAAAAACTGGTAATAGTTTTGGTTATAGCGCATTTGTTTCATACGGCTCATTTTGGATTGGATTAGGTATTATATGGCTATTGGGACATTATAATATTTTTAGCCCATCAAAAACTGATGTTGGTTGGTATCTTATTGCCTGGTCGCTATATACCTTAATAATGTTTATAATTTCACTCCGTATACACAAAGCCATGGCCATTACATTTGGATTACTACTTGCAGGGTTTGTACTATTAGACATTGGTCATTTTGGTCCTTCATATTACAATATTGTTGCAGCTTACGTCCTCATTGTTTGTGCATTATCAGCACTATATATGATGGCTGGAATTATCTTTGCAGATGTAGCAGGAAAGTCTATACTTCCAATGGGTAAAGCATATTGGAAAAATTAGCATCCCTTATGGCTGATGATTTATTACTATAGTTAAAATTTCTCGATTTGTAAGTTTTTCTGGTTTGCACCGTCCAATATAAAAACTTCAAAGATGAAGAACATTACAATAGTACTCATATTAATTATTATACTAACAGGATGTGGTAAAGATAAAGTCTTTAGTCCAAGTAAAAATGTATCCAAAGGTAATGACTGGTTAGTTTCAACCGATGACTTACTAATTTCAGATTTTGGAAAAGACAGAATTCAATCAATTGATTCTCCTCATTTTGTAGATGTTTTAAATGCTGAATTAACCAATAACAATATTGTTTATGCGTTTCGTTTTAAGGATGTGATTAAAGTTTATCCACAACGAATATTGGAACGCCATGAAATTGTTAATGACAATATTGAGGACTATTACTATGTTGTCACCTACTGCCCATTAACAGGTTCAGCAATTGCATGGAACAGAACCATCGACGACACAATTACTGAATTTGGAGTTTCGGGACACCTATACAATGAGAATCTAATTCCTTACGATAGAAATAGTAATAGCTATTGGTCACAAATGAAGCTATCGGGAATTAGGGGATATTATGGAGGTACTTCATTAACAGAATCATTGTTGGTTAAAAGCAATTGGGAAACAATAAGAACTGCCTTTCCGAACTCAAGGGTATTGGTTGATACCTCAGGTCATATTTGTAATGATTCAGTTTGTATTACCAATTGTTTATTCAAAAACCAAGGTGTTGGAAGTACAGAGACCGGAGAACCACTTTCTGGATCGTATTTTGGTATTACTAACAACTCCATTATTGTTGGTGGCAATCTCGCACTTTTGTTCAATTATGAAACTTTTTTGGATTCTGGTCAAATTATCAAAACAAGGTTCATAAACAAAGATGTAATTGTTTATGGCAACAAAGTATATGAACTCATCATAGCTTTTAATATAGGGAATCATGAAGCAACACATTTTTACCCTGTTTATAACAATCTGCCTGTTATATTCAGAGATAATCTTGGAAATAGTTTTGATCTAACAGGATTAATAGTGGATGGGCCAAAAAAAGGAACTCAACTTAAATCACCAATTTCCTATTGGGCTAACAGTATTGCCTGGAAAGCATTTTTTAACGGTAGTTATGAAGTTTATGATTAAATATTTATCGATAAAATAAATCACATGGTGTGATCATGAAGGCAAGTATTCGTTATCAATATTTCCCATAGATCTAAAAATATTTTTAGCAGCTTTTGGATGAATTGATTTCATTTGATAAAGTAAATCCTTCGCCGTTTGACGCTTGGTTATATCCTCGTATGGACATGAGTTAGATTGCTTGGGAAAATTTCTAATATTTGCATATTCCTGGGTATCCTTATTCGATAATAATATCATTGGTCTGATAATAGTTATCGCCTCTTCAAACATAGTTAATTTAGCTGGCAGGGAACTAATATTTCCGTGATACGCCATATTTATTAATAAAGTTTCTACTGCATCATCCATATGATGACCAAGGGCAAGCTTATCAAAGCCATTATTTTCGACATAAGTAAATAAAGCCTTTCGGCGATTCCAAGAGCATACAAAACATGGAGACTTATTATCCGTATTATCCAAATTCACATTTATGGGAACAAAGCTAATTTTAACATCCAAAGTATCACACAATATCTCAAGTTGTTCATGACTTACTTTGTATGGTACTTCTTCCACATCAATGTGAATAGCCTCTATCGTATAATCCAGAAAATCATATCGACGTAGTGTCGAAAGAGCTTCCAGCAACACCAATGAGTCCTTACCCCCACTTACCGCCACCAATACTTTATCTCCTTTTGCTATTAACTTATTATCGACTATTGATTTAGCAATCTTGTTATTAACAAATTGTATATGACGCTTTTGATATTGGGATAATTGCTTAGAGGCCATTATTATTCTTGGTTAAGGTTTACCAGTGATTTGTCTCTAAGTTTATCTTCTTGTCTATTTTCTACGAAATTTAAAAAACTCGAGGCAAACTCTGCTCCTGCTCTGCTGTAGTAGTTATACACAAATGAAACACCAGCTTCTTTAAGTTCAGTTATCTCATCAATATAATGCCCAGGTGCTGCAACTGAAAACTTCCTGTTTTTACAATTGGAAAGAGATCGCGCTGTATTTAGGTTCGAGTTGTGATCATCCATGGTTAATAGTATAAACTCAACATTGGGCATGCGTACATTTTGCCAAAAAATACTATCAGTTGAATCGCCCCAAACAATATTTTTATTCGACTCTAAAAATTTGGCAACAACATCTTTATCGTAGTCAATCGATATTATTTTATTATTAAAATCGCCCGACAGTTGATGATATGCTGCCCTACCCACGTGCCCCATTCCACAGATAATAGCTCTGGCATCTCCCAGATCAACTGGTTCATCATCCGGATGGTTGCGTTTTGTATTCAATTTCATTAGTAAATATTTAAACTTATCGAATAATTGGTGCGAAATTGTATTAAACGGTGAAGCCAACAGAAATGAAAAAGAAACAGCCAATGCCAATATTACCATCCATTGATTACTGATTAGGCCTAATTTTAGGCCGATGGCACCTGTTATAAGTCCAAATTCACTATAGTTTGATAAACTGAGTGATGTATGCCATGCTGTTCTGGCTCTTAAATTCATCCGGGTTAATAAAACAACAAATAAAGTTCCTTTAATTGGTATGGCAACCAACAATATCAACGCTACAAATAATGAGTTTACAGTTGGTAATCCCGACATCCCTATGTTTAGAAAAAAGGCTATCAGAAAAAAATCTTTAAAAGATAACATTTGTTTTGCTAACTCCTTAGACCTTGGATGAGTTCCTACCAAGGCACCAACAATAAGGGCTCCCAGGTCAGGTTTTAACCCCACTAATTCAAATGCAATGGCTCCGGATACAAAAGCTGCAAAAAATCCGAATAGTGTTAATAGTTCTCCATGATCAATTACATCTAGTATCTTGATAAAAATCCATCTTATGATATATAGATAGAACGGAATTCCCAGAACCCAAATAGTAGGAAGCATCCCTTTGGAAACTGTAAGAAAAATAACAGCAATCACATCCTGTAGTACAAGAATCCCAATTGAAACTCGGCCATGAAAGGAAGTCATTTCACCCTTATCTTCAAGAATTTTTACAGCAAAAACAGTACTGGAAAAGCTTAGTGCAAATCCTATGAACATCGAACTTTCTAAAGACATATCTGTTCCTGAATACAATCCGATCCAGCTAATCGCAAAAACAAATGATCCAATCATCAACACACTTAATACCATGTGCAATGAGGTAGTTAACCAAATTTCTTTGGTAAGAAGAGATTTAACGTTGAGCTTTAATCCAATGGTGAATAGCAATAACATTACACCCAATTCAGCAACCACATCTAAAGCCATTCCTCCTTCGGTAATCCCAGCTAAGTTCAAAACAAAACCACCGGCCAAAAATCCAATTAATGGTGGTAGATTAATTCTCTTTGCCAACATTCCAAGTACAAATGCAACGGTAATCCATATTGCATCTATTGTCCAAAGTTCAAGCATATTGTGAATTTAAACGGTTGTAAATGTAAGATAAATAGTATTATAGTTCACTTCATAACTAGTTAAGACATCTTTAATCTCATAATAGTATATTTAAATGAAAATAGGATTTAAACAGTATGTTAGGCAACTTTTTGATCTATTTCTTCATCAATATCCTCTTCAACACGAAGATTATTAATAATAAACTGTTGACGATCAGGCGTATTTTTACCCATGTAAAATGCCAAAGTTTCGTTAACCAATGATTCCCTTCTTAGGATTACCGGATCAAGACGTATTGAGCTTCCAATAAAATGTTTAAACTCCGATGGTGAGATCTCACCAAGTCCCTTAAATCGAGTTATCTCAGGGTTTGGCTTTAAAGCTTTAATGGCTTTGTTTTTTTCATCGTCCGAATAACAGTATTTTGTAGACTTTTTATTACGCACCCTAAACAACGGAGTTTGAAGTATATACACATGACCGGTTTTAACCAAATCAGGATAAAACTGTAAAAAGAAAGTTAGCAATAACAATCTAATGTGCATTCCATCAACATCAGCATCAGTGGCAATTACAATATTATTATATCTAAGATTCTCAATATCCTCATCAATATTTAAAGCAGCCTGAAGCAGATTGAATTCCTCGTTCTGATAAACTATTTTTTTACTTAACCCAAAGCAATTCAAAGGCTTGCCCTTCAAACTAAAAACAGCTTGGGTTTGTACATCCCTTGATTTTGTAATAGATCCACTCGCTGAATCTCCCTCAGTAATAAAAAGAGTCGTTTCTAATCTTTTTTCGTGATTGGTATTTAGATGTACTCTACAATCTCGGAGTTTCTTATTATGAAGACTTGCTTTTTTAACACTTTCCCGTGCCAGCTTTTTAATCCCGGCCATTTCCTTTCTTTCTTTTTCAGATTGAAGGATTTTCCGAAGCAAAACTTCTGCTGTTTCAGTGTTTATATGTAAATAGTTATCAAGGTTTCTTTTGATAATATCATTTACATAATTTCTAATGCTCTGACCATCTGGCTCAATGGTTTGAGATCCCAATTTAGTTTTGGTTTGGGACTCAAAAACGGGTTCCTGAACTTTAATGCTAATGGCAGCAATAATAGATGACCTTATGTCACTTGTGTCAAAATCTTTATTATAGAATTCGCGAATAGTTTTTACAATAGCCTCACGAAACGCAGTTTGATGTGTACCTCCCTGTGTTGTATGCTGACCATTCACAAATGAATAATACTCCTCACTATATGATCGGGAGCTATGTGAAAATGCACATTCAAAATCACCTTCCTTAATATGGATTATTGGATATCGTACAGGACCATTTCCATTTATATTGTGTTCCAGCAAATCCACCAAACCATTTTTGGCCTGCATCTTAACACCATTAAATACAATTGTAATACCATTGTTTAAGAATACATAATTCCAGAGCATTTCCTCAATGTATTCTACTAAAAAATGATAATTACCAAATACCTCTGCATCAGGAGTAAAAGTAATTATTGTTCCTTGTTTCTCATCACAATCAATAATGGGTGGGTCGTTAATTACAGCACCTCGAACATATTCAACCACCTTGGTTTTACCTTCCCTAACCGACTGAGCTCTAAATCCCTGTGATAAGGCATTAACAGCCTTAGATCCAACCCCATTTAAACCAACGGCTTTTTTAAAAACCTTGGAGTCATATTTCGCACCAGTATTGATTTTGCTAACACATTCATTTACTTTCCCCAATGGCATTCCACGTCCATAATCACGAATTACAACGGTTTTATCTCTAACAACTACCTCTACAACAGTACCATGACCCATAACAAACTCATCTATAGAGTTGTCAATCACTTCTTTGATAAGGACATAAATACCATCATCCGGAGAACTACCATCACCAAGCTTACCAATATACATACCTGGCCTAAGCCTAATATGCTCTTTCCAATCGAGCGACCTAATACTATCTTCAGTGTAATCAGCAGACATCTATTACAATTTGTGGCAAAAATAGCAACATAACAATAAGCAATCACGAAACATTGAAATAATTGTTAAACATATATTGTTGAAAACATGCTTAAATAAAGGGATTCAAAAAGTTAAAGGCTATTTTTAGTATCATATAAAATACTTTATATAGAAAAAAAGCTGCGCTTTAAATTATTTTTATTATATATGCCAATTATTCCACCAAAACCATACCATATGGATGCACTTTACGCACTTGATGAAATCCGTTTAAACTTTAGCGCCAGTAACCTCCATACATTAAATGTTGCAATTGCCTTTGTTATGTTTGGTGTTGCTTTACAAATAAAACTTGATCATTTTAAGAAATTAATATTGAACCCAAAATCTGCAATTTTAGGTGTTTTTTCTCAGTTCTTATTGCTCCCATTCCTGACATTTCTTCTAACACTTTTGCTACATGATTACCTTACTCCCACAATGGCCTTGGGGATGATATTAGTATCGGCATGTCCTGGTGGAAATATTTCAAATTTTATTTCATCCCTAGCCAAAGGTAATGTTGCCTTAAGTGTTAGTCTTACAGCAATAGCTACATTAGGAGCAATTTTTTTTACACCTATAAACTTTGCATTTTGGGGCGGACTTACAGTAAATTTCTATGCTGCAGCAGATCCAACAATGTTGGTACGACCATTGGAAATAGATGCATACCAAATGTTTCAGACAGTCCTAATAATTCTTGGGATTCCCTTAATTCTTGGGATTGCAATTAATACTAAATTCCCAAAATTCACCCATAAAATTGTAAAACCGATTAAGCAATTATCTATCGTATTATTTGCCGCAATTGTTGTAATAGCTTTGGTTAAAAACTTCGAATATTTTAAGATTGCAATTGGATACATTTTCCTCATTGTCCTACTACATAACGCATTAGCGCTAGGTAGTGGTTATTTTCTAGGATTTATTGGAAGAAGGCCTGTTAACGATCGTAAAACCATTGCCATCGAAACAGGTATTCAAAACTCTGGTCTTGCTTTGGTTCTAATCTTTAATCCGAAAATATTTCCACCAGAATTAGAATTGGGAGGAATGGCAGTAATAGCAGCATGGTGGGGAATTTGGCATATAATAGCAGGTTTACTGCTTGCAGGGTATTGGAGTAAATTTAGTTTTGGATCACCAAAAACAGCAACTACTTAATGGGGTTAGCTAACATTGAAAAGAATTCGACTGGTTACAATATTCTCAAAATTTGGGTTAAGTTTTGGCATAGCAAAGTATATTATCGAAACTTCACCATACTTGGAACAGAAAATATCCCATTCGACAAACCATTAATTTTTACTCCCAACCATCAAAATGCATTAATGGATGCACTTGCCCTATTGTTTAGCATTAAAAAACAATTTGTTTTTGTAGCTCGTGCAGATATTTTTAAGAAACCTGCAATTGCAAAAATCCTATACTTTCTCAAGATTCTACCAATTTACAGAGTTAGAGATGGATTTGATACGATAAAGAAGAACCAAGATACAATAAAGAAAACCATAGATGTAGTTACCGCAGGAACAGGAATGGTAATTTTGCCAGAGGGTAATCACTCCGGTTTTAGAAGACTTCGCCCCTTAAAAAAGGGTTTTGCCAGGATAGCATTTCAAGCAGAAGAATCAAATAATTTTAATCTTGACATTCACATTGTGCCAGTTGGTATCGATTACGATCACTTTTATAAGTATCGAGGATCATTGATAATTAATTTTGGTAAACCAATTCCAGTTAGCGAATACATCAAATCGTATCAGGAAAATAATGCTGTTGCCATAAATAATATTAAAGACAAGCTATATAAAAGTATAGCTCCATTGATGATTGATATCAAGAGTATTGACAACTATCAACTCTATAAT
>JAERTF010000131.1 GCA_016845105.1 Bacteroidota bacterium
TATACATATAGTAAAATATTTACTTTGTGTTACCTTTGTGAAAACCTTTGTGCACCTTTGTGTTTAATCTTTTTTACCACAAAGACACACTAAGGATATCACTAAGGAACACTAAGGAACACTAAGGAATTTATTTATTTGCTAAAATTTAATGAATAATTTGAAATCTCCCCAGAAATTCAGCTTGACCCATTCTTTTTTTAACTTAGTGCCATGTTTTAATAAGCCATGTGCTATGTTAAGCAATGAAAATCATAATTTTATAATGAGCTACAAACTATAATATTAAGAAATGGAATTTTTTGAATTGATAAGAAGCCGAGAAAGTGTAAGAGACTATGATAGCGATAGAAAAATTGACAAAAAAACACTACTCAAGATCGCTGAAGCAGGTAGAATAGCACCCTCCGCAGCAAACAAACAACCATGGGAGTTTATAATTGTATCTTCTGAGAGAATGCTTCATAAAATCAACCCATGCTATCATAGACCATGGTTTAAAGATGCCCCTCACATACTAATAGTGGTTGGAGACAAGAGTTGCTCATGGGTAAGGCAAGCAGACAATTATAATTCACTTGAAACAGATTTAACCATTGCCATGGACCATATGATACTTGCTGCTGAAGACTTAGGTATTGGCACGTGCTGGATTGCTGCCTTTGACAATACAATTCTTAGAGATGCACTTGAGCTAGAAACTAATCAGGTTGTTTATGCAATTACTCCATTGGGCTATCAAACAAAAGGATTCAAAAAACAAAATAAAAAAATAAGAAAACCTATTGAAGAAGTAATAAGGTTTATTTAATTATTTCAATTTAGCAAGTGCACCCTTAATTCTATTCACAGCCTCAGCAATAAGATCCTTGGATGTAGCATATGAAATTCTAATGCATTCGGGACTTCCAAATGCTTCTCCCGGAACAAGTGCAACATTCGCAACATTTAGCAAATACATACATAGATCAGTGCTATTCTTAATAGTTGATTTACCATCAGTTTTACCATAATAATAACTAACATCTGGAAAGAGATAGAATGCACCCGACGGAACATTTGATTTTAAACCTGGTATTTCCTTTACAAGTTTTATTAATAAATCTCTTCTTTCTTTAAAAGCCTTTAACATCTTCTTAAGGTCCGGAGAATTTTTTGGATCAGTTTTTACAGCTTCCAATGCTGCCATTTGAGAAATGGTCCCGGTTCCTGAAGTATATTGTCCCTGAATTTTAGTGCAAGCATCAGCAATAAATTTTGGTCCGGCAATGTAACCAATTCGCCAACCTGTCATTGCCATCCCTTTTGAAACACCATTAACTATAACAATTTGGTCTTTAATCTTTTCGAAAGATGCAAGACTCTCGTGTTTACCATCAAAATTAATATACTCATATATCTCATCTGCAACCACAAGTAAATCAGGATATTTAGCTATCACATTTGCAAGAGCTTCCAGCTCTTCCTTTGAATAAACTGAACCTGTAGGGTTACTTGGGGAGTTAAATAAAAATGCCTTGGTACTAATAGTTATAGCTTCTTCAAGTTGCTTGGGACTTACCTTAAAGTCATTATCAATTCCGGCATCAATAACAACCGGCTTACCACCAGATAAATTAACCATCTCTGGGTATGAAACCCAATATGGAGCAGGTATAATAACCTCATCGCCTTGATTTAAAATGCACATAAACACATTTATAAGAGAATGCTTAGCTCCTGTTGATACAACAATTTGATTAGTATCAAACTCCAACCCATTATCGCGCAATAATTTTTGAGCAATTGCCTCTCTTAATTCCAGAAAACCAGGTACGGGTGGATAGTGTGTTATATTATCATCTATTGCCTTTTTCCCGGCATCTTTTACATGCTGAGGAGTATCAAAATCGGGTTCACCAATACTCAATGTTATTACATCGACTCCTTTTGACTTGAGTTCTCTGCTTAACCTTGTCATTGCAAGGGTTGCAGACTCACCAAGATTTAAAATCCTATCAGATAATATGCTATTATTCACGGCTCTATTTTTTAAAAAAAGCAAATATAATACTAAAAAGTAACTCCCATATGCTATTGTTAAAAGAATAACACAATTTCTCAATACATCTACTGCCTACCCTTGGTTTAAGTTGAAAATTAGTTGTTATTTTGTATGAAAATTAAGAAACATAAATTATGAGTGAGCTTATTGAATTATTGAAAGTGATACTGCCGGCAATAGTTATATTGTTTGTTGTTTATATTATGATGCGTGAATTCACAAAACAAAACTCCAAACAGTTAAATTACTTATCAGAGGAGCAGCAACTTATTAAAGTTAAAATTGCCAATGAACAAAAAGCAAACAGTAAAAAAATAAGCATTCCGCTTAAATTTCAAGCATATGAACGTATGGTTTTATTTCTTGAACGAATAAATCCATCAAACCTTCTGACCAGAGTACTAAAAACAAAAATGAGAGTTGGATCATTACATTCATCATTATTAGCTACCATACGAGAAGAATATGAACACAACATGTCTCAACAGATTTATTTAAGCGATACATCGTGGGAACTTGTTAAAACTGCAAAAGAAGAAGTTGTTAGGTTAATAAACTCATCAGCTTCAAAATTCAACTCCGAAGACGATGCAACGGTTTATGCACAAGAGATAATTACCAATGGGTTCAATAATAACAACCCAATCGACAAGGCGTTACTTGGTTTAAAAGAGGATATTAGAGAAAACTTATAGATTTTGGAAAGTTCAAATCAAATAACAACTGTTAGTTTTATAGGTTCAGGAAATGTTGCTACTGCGTTGGGTAAGTCATTTATGAATTCAGGAATTAGGGTTGTTGAGATTTATTCACCAAATGATTCAAATGCAAAATCTTTGGCAGTAAAGTTATCATGCAATTGGATTAATGATCTTAATGAGCTTAATACTAATTCAGACCTATACATAATTGCAATCCCTGACAAAGAAATTAAACCCCTTTCTAGTAGGCTAAATAAAGTAGAAGGAATTGTTGTACATACTTCCGGAAGCGAACCCTTACAGGCATTAAAATTAGGAAATAAACCAACTGGAGTATTTTACCCATTGCAGACATTTACAAAGCTTAATGAAATTGACACATCCAATATCCCAATATGCATTGAGGGATCAAATACTTTAACAGTAGTTTCTTTAACAAATCTTGCAAAAAAGATTAGCAGAAATGTTATTCTACTGGATTCTGATCAGCGACAACACTTGCACTTAGCTGCTGTTACCGTTAACAACTTCTCGAACCTGATGTATCATTTTGCTTATGATATATTGACAAAAAAAGACATTGATTTTTCACTTCTACATCCGTTAATAAACGAAACTGCAAAAAAGGTTATTTGTGTTAATCCTGCCGATGCTCAAACGGGACCTGCAAGAAGAAATGATCAGTCAACCATAAATAAACATCTGGATTTGCTCCAAAGCCATCCCGATTTTAGAGATGTTTACAAACTATTATCAAAACAACTAATTAATAAATATCATGATAAACTATAAAGAAAAGCTCGAAAAAATAACGACATTTATGTTTGACTACGATGGTGTTATGACCGATGGTGCATTAATTTTACAACATGAAGGACAACCATTAAGGTCAGCAAATGTAAAGGATGGTTATGCTCTACAATTGGCAATAAAACTAGGATATAGGATAGTGGTTATTTCAGGTGGATTTTCAAAATCGGTTGAAAATAGATTTGGTGCACTTAATATTAGTGATGTTTTTTTAGGTGTTGAAGACAAAACTGTTGTATTTGATGAATATATTTCAAAACATGGTATTAGCACCGATGAAATTATATACATGGGAGACGATATTCCAGATTATAGAGTAATGAAGAAGGTAGGTTTACCAGTTTGTCCGGCCGATGCATCTCAGGAAATAAAGGATATATGCGTTTATATAAGTGACTTAGGAGGAGGAAAAGGTTGTGTTAGAGATATTATCGAACAAGTGCTTAAGGTACAAGGTAAATGGATGACTGAAGAATCATTTTATTGGTAGGGATAAAAGGGTTGTCGAGTTGTCGGGTTGGTGGGCAAACTGATGAAAACCGTTGAAATAACATTAGAGATAACAACAAGATAACAATGAAAGAAACAACACCGAAACAACAATGACAACTTGATAACAATGACAACAATCGGACAACAATGACAACCCGATAACAACGACAACAATGTCAAAATCGATAACAACGACAACCTGACAACAACAACTAAACAACCACAACATGAAAAGCTATCAAGATCTTGAAATATACCAGATTTCGTTTGAATTGGCTTTGAGAATTCGAAGATTAACTTTACAATTAGAGTCTCATGACAAATATGAGGTAGGTTCACAAATCAGAAGATCAAGTCAGAGTGTTAAAGACAATATTGTTGAGGGTTATGGCAGAAAAAGATATAAGGCAGATTTTATTAAATTTCTTATTTACAGCTATGCATCTCAATTAGAGGCGAAATCACAAGCTGAGTTTCTTTATAAGGCGTTAAATGATGAATCATGGTTGAAAATTACAAGCGACCTCGATGAACTAGGAATAAAAATTCATAACTTTATTAAATACGTTGAAAACAACTGGAAAACTTGATAACTCAAACAATGACCCTCCTCCATTGCATTACGGCGGGCAGGTAACCCGACAACAACGACAACAATACAACAACAATGACAATGAAACACACACTAACACTCCTAAGATGGCCCAATCTTATTATAATAGCCTTAAGTATGACGCTTTTGTTACTTTTTGTTATTGGTCCATCATTGGGAATTTCTGTTTTTGAGGATGGAATGAGCTTAACAGAGTATTCATTACTCATTGCTGCCACTCTATTAATTGCCGTTGGAGGTTATATTATTAACGACGTATTTGATATAAATGCTGATTCGATAAATAAACCTGGAAAAAATATTATTGAGAAAACAATTTCAATAAACATCGCATATAAATTATATTGGATAACAACAATAAGTGGAATTCTAATAGGGACTCTACTTTCATATCTAATTAATCAAATAAATTTTGGTTTAATATTTTTCTTTAGTGCGGGATTATTGTGGTTCTATTCACAAAAATACCAATGTCAGCCCTTGCTTGGGAATATTGTAATATCTATATTAAGTTCAATATCTTTCGGTTTGGTATGGCTTTTTGAATTTTATGCTCTAAGTAATAATGCACATATATTTGTTGATATACAAACAAACTTCCCATTGGTAAATCGTCTTATCGTTATATATATGGGATTTGCATTTATGGTAAGCTTCATTAGGGAAATTGTAAAAGATATCGAGGATTATAAAGGTGATAATAGGTTTGGATGCACCACTTTAGCCGTAAAATTTGGAATTAGCTCATCAAAGATTATAGCTTTAATCTTATCCTATTTATCTCTTTTTGGATCAGCCTTGGTCCAGTATTATTTTTTCCATGCCGAATTAACCTTATTATTCTCATATTTCTTTATAATTGATTTTCTTATTTGCATCGTTATTTATAAACTCCATTTATCACAATCTGTTTCACAATATGGCAAAGTGGCATTTTTACTAAAATTGCTAATGATAACTGGAGTAATGTCGATGATTTTGTTTTACTTTGAATAAAAAACAAGCTATATGTTACTCGACAAATTATCAAATTATGAAATTACATTAGCTTCTGCTTCTCCCAGAAGGAAAAACCTATTGGAAGAACTTGGAGTTAAATTTGAAGTAAAAACAGTTGATATTGAAGAAAATTTCCCTGATGATTTTCCCATTGATAAAGTAGCACAATACCTTAGCGAGATAAAATCAGCTGCATTTCAGGTTGCTGATATGAAAAACAATTCACTTATTATTACGGCTGATACGATTGTTGCATTGGAAAATGTAATTATTGGTAAACCTTTCAATAAAAAAGATGCGATTGTTATACTGAATAAATTATCTGGCAGAAAGCATCAGGTTATTACTGGTGTTACTTTGCGAACCATTAATAACCGACATAGTTTTTCTGTTACAACAACAGTACATTTCAAAAAACTAAGTAGTGACGAAATTAATTATTATGTAAACAACTACCAGCCAATGGATAAGGCAGGTGCTTATGGAATACAAGAATGGATCGGTCATGTTGGTATTGATAGAATTGAAGGTTCATACTTCAATGTAATGGGTTTGCCAACGCATCGCCTATATGAAGAATTAAATGTGTTTTTATCTGAAGACTCAGAAAATACCTCTGGATTAACTCTAGATATATAGCTTCACCGAATTATTGAATAAATTACATTGAATTTATTAAGTATTAACTTAAAATCTCTTACTTTTGTCCTCCATTTTTTTAAGGGAAAAATTACTATACAATTACATTAGACTTGGCAGTTAAACAAAGTAATTAGTAATAACTAAACCTCCCTTTTGCGTAATATTAATTAGTAAATAATTAATGATAAGAGGATTTTTTATTATTGTTATTGTAACTATAGCTTTTGCGGCCTATAGTCAGATACCATCAGGGTATTACGATTCAGCCAATGGTCTTTCAGGTGATGCACTTAAAACTGCATTGAATGATATAATTGATGGGCACACCGAATTTTCTTATGAAGCTGTAAAAGATGCTCTTAGAGCAACTGATGAAGACCCCAATAATTCGAGTAATGTAATTTGCTTATACACTGGATGGTCTTATTCTAAAACAGAATTTGGCAATGGGTCTGAGCAATGGAACCGTGAGCATACCTGGTCGAAATCACATGGAAACTTCGGCGACTTACCTCCTGCTGGTACGGATATACACCACCTTCGCCCAACTGATGCATCTGTAAATTCAGCAAAAAACAATCGTGACTTTAGTACCGGAGCAACCCAGTATATTGATGGTTCAGGACCTACTGATTGCTATACCGACACCGATATCTGGGAACCCAGAGATGCTGTTAAAGGTGATGTAGCCAGGATGATATTTTACATGGCAACACGTTATGAAGGTGAAAACGGTGAAGTTGATCTTGAAATCGTTGACTATGTTAATACCGCCCCAAGCAACGAGTCGTATTATGGCAAACTAACTACCTTAATGCAATGGCATATTGATGATCCTGTGGATAGTTGGGAAGAATCAAGAAACAATATTATTTATACAAGTTACCAAGGAAACAGAAATCCTTATATTGACCATCCTGAATACGTTAATTTAATTTGGGGAACATTTTACCCCGAGCCAAGTAATCATGTACTGTCTTTTGTTACAAGTGCACTAGCACCAACATCAATTACATTAACATGGAATGATAATGATGGTACAAATCCAGCAGATAAGTTTCTGATAATGGTTAATACCACTGGTTCTTTTACAACTCCCATCGACGGTATTGAACAGAACGATGACACTGATTACAGTGATAATACTGGCCAAGTTAATGTCCTGCAAGGAGTTGAAACCTATACATTCACAGGTTTAACTGCCAGTACAACATACTATTTTGAGATATATCCCTACTCTAATTTTGGAATTAATATTGACTATAAAACCGATGGTACAATTCCATCAGCTAATGGTTTAACAAATGTCAGTAATATATTTTTATTTATCTCGGAAGTTGCTGATCCCGGTGATTACTGGCAGGCCAGATATGTAGAGTTATTTAATTCTGGAACAAGTACCATCGATTTTGACAGTGAGACATGGTATTTTTGTCGACAAGCTAACGGGTCGAGTACATCATGGAATGACACAGAATTGACTGGTACAATAAACCCGGGTGAAACCTTTGTACTAGCATATAATGCTACAAACTATCAAAGTGCTTATGGTAGTTTACCTGATCAAGCAACCGGCGATAATAGCGGAAATGGTGACGATGGTTTTTTCCTCTATTCGGGAGGTGATCATAATACAGGAGCTCTTATTGATTCCTATGGAGTTCAGGATATTGACGGAACCGGCGAACCATGGCAATATGAAGATAGTAAAGCTGTTAGAAAGTTCAGCGACACAATACCATCACAAACATGGCAAGCTAAACAATGGGTTGTATACTCATCAGAAGATACCGCCGATATGACTCCTGACTGGCATAGAAAAACACTCGAATGGACAGGTACAACATCAACAGCATGGGAAGAAAATGAGAATTGGTACGACAGTGGTAGCACAGCTGATTATCCGCCCGATGCAGGTTGCAAAGTATCCATTCCTGTTACAACAAACTTACCGGCCATCGCCGGAGATGTTTTTGTTGATTTCATCGAACTAAAACCTGGAGCAACATTAAATATAAACTCTGGGTCACTTACTATTGGCCATTAATTAACAATGGTAATCCAATTGAAAGTAAACTTATATTTGCAGATCATTTTTCTCTTAGAAATCTTTTAAATGGAAAATAAACCTCTAATACTAATAACCAACGATGATGGGATAAATGCACCCGGGCTAAGGAAACTCATTTCCATTGTTAAGCATCTGGGAGATATTATAGTAATAGCATCCGAACATTCAATGTCCGGAATGGCTCATGCTGTTACAATCCAAAATCCACTTAGGGTTAAGTGCATTACAAACGAACCAAATTATCGAGAATATCTAACAACCGGCACTCCCGTGGATAATGTTAAACTTGGCAAGCACAAACTTGCAGGAAGACTACCCGATCTGGTCCTTTCGGGGATTAACCATGGCTCAAATGCAGCAATAAATATAATCTATTCAGGTACAATGGGTGCTGTGCTTGAAGCAACAATAGATGGTGTACCTGCAATTGGTTTTTCACTGGATGATTTTAGTCAAAGTGCTGATTTTAATGAAGTTGATAACTACGTACTATCAATTACAAAAAAGGTATTAGCAGATGGATTGCCAGATGGAGTTTGTCTTAATGTTAATTTTCCAAAAAGATCCGACGATCACTACAAAGGAATTAAAGTGTGTCGTCAAGCTGATGCAAGATGGGTAGAGGAATTTGAAGAACGCCAGGATCCACACGGAAGAACTTATTATTGGTTAGCCGGAAGATTTGAAAATGGTGATGGCCGTCCCGACACTGACCAGAAGGCTCTTGATAACAATTATGTTACAGTTGTTCCATCTCATACTGATTTTACTTCCCATGACAATGTTAACAAACTAGATTTTAACTTAAAATAATATCTAATAATGAAACCCGGAATTTTTAAACGTGATATATGGCAAGTTGGGATACTGATTGGAATTGCTCTTCCAACTATATTTTTCCTGGTTCTTTTTTCAATTGATTTTACCCTTTACCAGTTGTTTGGTTTTCATATTACAGATCAGTTTCATTATTTATTTTTACTGAGTATGAGTGCAAACTTATTTCCCATCAGGCATTATTTAATCAAGCTAAAATTTGAAAAAACAGGACTTGGACTACTAGTAACTACAATTGCCGGAATTATTATATATTTCTACCTGTTCTATCAACCTCAGTAAACTTTAGAGCCATCGTAACGAACTTTAGTAATTGAGGTAGTGAAAAGAACTTCCTCGCTGTAAACGAACGAGGCATCAATGAAGGATTTTTTTATCGCCCTAAGTGGCGGGGAATATGACCCACGAGATCTCTCGCCTATGCTTAGGATCAGTTCGTCTAATCAATTTTGTTACTCAAAACTGAAGAATCACTGATTTAACTCACAACATGTTTATTACCTTTGTCAATTAATTAATAAAGAATAACTGTTTAATTTGAAATATTATATCATAGCCGGTGAAGCTTCGGGAGACCTTCACGGATCAAATTTAATGAAAGAGATACAATCTCTTAAACCAGAATCTGATTTTAGATATTGGGGAGGAGATGAAATGCAAAAAGTTGGAGGTAAACTTGTTAAACACTACCGCGACCTTGCGTTTATGGGTTTTGCAGAGGTTATTATGAACCTAAGCACCATAATTTCAAATCTAAAGTTTTGTAAACAAGACATATTGGCTTTTAAGCCAGATGTTCTTATTCTTATCGACTATCCCGGGTTTAATTTACGAATTGCAGAATTTGCTAATGATCTTGGGATAAAGGTTGTTTATTATATATCGCCCCAAATATGGGCATGGAAAAAAAACAGAGTCTTTAAAATAAAAAAGGTTGTTGACAAGATGATTGTTATACTGCCTTTTGAAAAAGATTTTTATGCGAAATACCATGTTAAGGTAGATTATGTTGGCCATCCTTTACTTGATGCATTGGCAAATAAAAAACTTCAGGATAAACAAACATTTCTGCAAAAAAATAACCTTAGTGATAAACCCATCATTGCTCTACTGCCAGGTAGCAGAAAACAAGAAGTTAATGAAATGCTAACCACAATGTTAAAGCTTGTTCCTGATTACCCAAACTATCAATTTATTATTGCTGGAGTAAGTACATTGGATCTATCATTCTATG
Organism: Bacteroidota bacterium; assembly: GCA_016845105.1. GTDB lineage: Bacteria > Bacteroidota > Bacteroidia > Bacteroidales > F082. The sequence goes on from JAERTF010000131.1 coordinate 10,444, forward strand.
AAAAGATTATTGGATTGCTGGATGTAAAACTGCTATTTGGCAACACAGATAATATACTTCAATTCGCCGATGCTGCTCTTGTAACATCAGGTACAGCAACCCTTGAAACTGCACTAACCGATACTCCCGAGGTTGTTTGCTATAAGGGAAATAGAATCTCATTTGAGATTGCCAAGAGAATAGTAAAAGTAAAATACATATCACTGGTTAATCTAATTATGGATCAGGAAGTTGTGAAGGAACTAATCCAAACAGATTTTAATTATCAAGCCCTTAAATCAGAACTAAATAAGATACTTACCGATACTGAAAATCGTAAAAATATGCTCGATAATTTTGTAAGATTACGTGAGATTCTTGGTAATAAGGGAGCATCAAAAAGAGCTGCAGAATTAATAGTTAATATGCCATAATTAACTTTCGAATATTATGCGTGCCGCATTTTATTCAATAAGTTCTTTGGTTTATGTATTTTCAAACCTGCCAGCAGGCTGGTTTACTAAATCATTTTCTGTGGAAATTAAACGGCGGCATGAATTACTTTATTTATTGTTAGGCCGTCGTGTTTTATTCTATATCAAGTATTATTTTTAAGTTTTCTATTACTATCTCACTTATGTCTCTTGGTAGTTTTCCAGTTTTTTTCATAAGTCTATTATTGTCTATTGCCCTGATTTGATCAATCATAATGTCACAGTCTTGATGCAAATTCGCAGTTCCTTTTTTAAGATATACTCTTAATATTTCAGAGTCTTTTTTAACATTGGTCGTAACTGGACAAATTATAGTTGATGGATGATTATTTTTATTCAATAGATTTGTTTGTACTACTAAAACAGGTCTGGTTTTTCCTGGTTCAGTTCCAATCTTTGGGTTAAGGTCTGCTATCCAAACTTCGAATTGTTTAATCGACATAATCAACCTCCTCAAATTCTTTAAGAACTTTCATAGAGTCATTCTTCACCAATTCCGATTCAGTTTTAAGCTTTTTCTCTAGCAATAGCCGTCTTTGCAGTCTATTATAATAATCAATAGCTTCGTTAATATATCTATTCCTAGGTTTGTTGATTCTTGAGAGAATTTTTTCTGTTTCTCCAAAAATCGAGTCGTCTAATTTTAATGATACGTTTTTCATGATTAACATTTTGTATACCGCAAAAGTATATCATATAAGTATATACTGCAAGTATTTTTCTGGTTTTTTTTTGCATGTGGCCTAACTTTCAAATAAATGCACATTGGTATTTCTTTTTCATAGCTTATTTTATATCACAAACCTGCCTGCCGCAGGTAAGGGGGACACAAAGGTCAATAATCATAAAATTACAACCAACCTTATATTTTCCTTAGTGTTACTTAGTGCATCCTTCGTGATACTTAGTGGTAAATTTTTTTTCATCACAGTTAGATTTCTTTTACCACAAAGGCACACAAAGGATATCACAAAGGAAACACGAAGGTCTATAATCATAAAACTACAATTAACCTTATATTTTCCTTAGTGTTACTTAGTGCATCCTTAGTGATACTTAGTGGTAAATTTTTTTTCATCACAGTTAGATTTCTTTTACCATAAAGGCGCACAAAGGATCTAACAAACCTGCCTGCCGCAGGCAAGGGAAACATGAAGTTCAATAATCATAAAAGTACAACCAACCTTATATTTTCCTTAGTGCTACTTAGTGCATCCTTGGTGATACTTAGTGGTAAGTTTTTTTTTTACCACAAAGACGCATAAAGGATATTACAAACCTGCCTGCCGCAGGCAAGGGGGACACGAAGTTATATAATCATAAAAATACTTATCTTTATGCCTACTCTAAAAATAACTTTCAAATGTGGTCTTCACGACCTGCTGTTCGGATTCTATTTTTCTTTATCATCGGGATATTACTTTCAAAATACTTCCCGGTTATAAGAACTATTGATAATCCAATAATTATTGCAATTTCCCTAGTATTATTATTGGCATCAATTCTGATTATTTACCTAAAAATATCCCATAGGTACCATTGGATAAGCGGGTTAGTAACCGGAGTTTTAATTATTTGCACAGGTGTATTTATTTCCAATAATAATACACCACTTGGAAAGCCCAATATTGATGGTAAAAGTCGATTTTACCTTGCAAAGGTAGTAAGCAGTCCAACCCAAACAAATCAGGCAATAAAAGTAGTTGCTAAGGTTTCCCTGATTGATAGTAATTCAAATCAAGATAACAAACAACACAAGGTTCTATGTTATCTGGCCAAAGATAGCCTTGCCAATAAAATTAAATATGGTGATTTATTGGTATGTAAAGGACGACTTTCAACTCCCACAGGACCTCAAAACCCCGAGGAGTTCAACTACAAAAAATTCCTAATGGATAATGGAATTTATAGTACAGTATATATCCCGGAAAACAACTGGGAGCTGGTTGGAAATAAACCAGGTAATTATTTAATCGCACTCGGCAATAGGATAAGAAACAGCTTGCTCGAAAACCTCACAAAGAACGGATTGTCGGGTGAAAACTATGCAGTTGCATCAGCTGTACTATTAGGCTGGGACGAAACAATGGAACCCGAACTAAAAGATAATTATATAACTGCCGGGGCAATGCATATTCTTTGTGTATCGGGCCTACACGTTGGGATTATTTATTTAGTACTGAGTTTTTTTCTAAACTTTTTAAAAAACAATCGTTTCAATAATATGCTCGCAGCAATCATTCAACTTCTGATAATATGGGCCTATGCTACGATAACAGGTTTATCACCATCAGTACAACGTGCAGCATTGATGATATCTATTTTCATAATAGGCAAACTCACTAACCGCCACAGAGATACATATAATACATTGGCAACATCGGCATTACTAGTGTTAGTTATTGACACAAATTTATTAACAAATGTTGGTTTCCAATTGTCATATGCGGCAGTACTTGGTATTGTTACATTTCATCAGCCAATATATAAACTACTTTACTTTAAAAACACTGTTGTTGATAATATATGGTCGATTACTGTACTATCCTTTGCTGCCCAGCTGGTAACCTTTCCAATTGCAACTTACTACTTTCACTTTTTTCCAACATGGTTTTGGTTATCTAATTTATTCACCTTTCCACTATCATTTTTAATAATTGCTTCAGGATTATTATTTGTTATTACTTACTGGATACCAATTATTTCGGGCTTAATAGGAACGGCAATATCTGGTTTGGTTTATTTACTGAATTACATAGTTGGTATAATTGTAAAGCTACCATTTTCTGGAATTGAAAACATATACACCTCATTGCCAATGGTAATATCCCTTTACATACTCATATTGCTGGTATATTTATTATTGAATAATAAAAGAAACCATCTTCTGGTTCCGGCAGTATTTGTGTTTGCAATTATTATTGGACTTATTACATTTCATAAATATGAAATATCAACTCAAAAAAGGATTGTAATTTACAGTATTCGTAATCATACTATGATAGAATTGATCGATGGCCAAAATCAGATAATTTTTTCTGATACCGGAGTGATTTCAAAAAAACAAACTGACTATCAAATTAAAAATAGTAGATCACTTTGGGGATTATCGGATAATACTAACTATCTTAATAAAAAAGATACCATAACTTCAAAAATCTTCTTTGCAATTGACGACTTCATCTATTTTGAAAATCAAACTATATTCGTTAGTAATGGTAGTCATAATTACCATCCCGTTAAGGTTAAATACCCTGTGGACTTGATGGTTGTATGCGGGAAGAATGAAACAAAACTTCAGTATTTAAACAAAGCTTTAGATATCAAAAAAGTTGTAATAGATAGTTCGGTGCCACCTTGGAACAGACAAAAAATAATCGATGCATGCAGTTCATTAAAACTACAATATTATGATGTGGCTAGTAATGGTGCTCTAATTATTGATCTATAGTTTTATTATATTTACAGCTGATTAAAAACCCCGAATTATGAAAAAAAATCTTCTCACATTGATGGTAAGTTTATTGCTATCTCAATTATTATTTTCCAGTTCAATACCAGACCTAATTAAAGATGCCGGTTGTAGTAAAGATTTCCCAAATAGTGATGTGCTAATCATCTTCGACAGCACAAGTGTGGACATGCAAGAAAGTGGTTTGAGTTACTACAATACTCACACTTTATATAAAATCCTGAACACCAAGGGAGCGAAACGACTAAATGTAATTAAATATGGGTATGATCCACTATCTGCTTATGTAGATATTGTAAGTGTTACAATTTATCGCAAAAGCGGTGAAATTGAGAAACTTGATGTATCAAAGGTATATGACTATCCTGCACCTGCACGAATGATTTACTGGGGAGCAATGGAGAAAATGATTGAAGTTGGGAGGCTTGAACCCGGCGATGCCATTGATGTGGTACTATTTAAAAAAGGTTATACCTATGCACTATTGTATGAAGAAGAAGATGAAAGATATATCCCACCCATGCGGGGTCATTTTTATGATATTGTACCATTTTGGAGCAGCGACCCTTTATTATTGAAGTATTACAGTGTTACAATTCCTGAGGAAAAACTAGTCCAATATAGATTCTATAATGGAGAAGCAGAATCTTCGGCAACATTGGAAAATGAAAAAATGAAATATACTTTCATTAAAAAAGATATAATGCCACTAAAAAGGGAGCCTAATATGGTTGCCTTTTCGGATGTGGCACCTAAACTACTGATATCAACAAGTCCCAACTGGGAGGCAAAATCACTTTGGTTTTATGGTGTTAACGAAGACTATGGCAGCTTTAATTCCACCCCCGAAATTGATAAAAAAGTAGATGAAATACTAGCAAATGCTGTTGATGAAATGGATTCGATAACTTTGCTAACACATTGGGTAGCAGATGAGATTAGGTATTCAGGAATATCAATGGGTCCCGGCGAAGGATTTACATTGCATAGTGGTGATATGAACTTTACAGATCGCTGTGGAGTATGTAAAGATAAAGCAGGAATGCTAATTACAATGCTGAGAGCTGCCGGTTTTGAGTCCTATGCTGCTATGACAATGGCAGGTTCAAGAATTGATTATATCCCGGCCGACCAATTTAACCATAGTGTTACTGTGGTAAAATTGTCAAATGGAGAATATAAGATGCTTGATCCTACATGGGTTCCGTTTTTACGTGAACTATGGTCCAGTGCCGAGCAGCAACAGAACTACCTGATGGGGCTTCCCGAAGGTGCTGACTTAATGATAACACCTATTTCAGAACCCGAGAATCATTTTTTCAGGATATCAGGTAAATCTGAAATAATGGAGGATGGAACACTAGTTGGTGAATTTTTACTTACCGCCGAAGGACAATCGGATGCTTCGATTAGAAGAATGTTTACCAGCAATTTTAAAACTGAGTGGAAAAAATCAGTTGAAAAAGAATTACTGAGAGTATCACCACAAGCTAAAATTATGGATATCGATTATGGTAAACCATACAAATACCTGGACGACTATATCCATATAAAAGTGAGTTATACAATACCCGATTATGCAATAGTAACCGATGAGGAAATCATTTTTACACCACTAGTTGCTTCAAACCTTTTCAAACGAGGAATGTCGCATTTATATATGAGCACCAATGTTACCGAAAGGGAGTTTGGATTTAGAGATCGATGCTCAAGATTAGTTGAGTTGAATGAATCGGTTAAATTGCCATCAAGTGGTAGTTTACTACCTGTTGATTTTGTGGAAAAAGCCGGAGATGATATTACATCATTTGAAGGAAAAATAGAGCTTGTTGATCAAACTTTTACTTTTAGTGAAAAAGTAATCCTAACAAAACGTATCTATGATCCAAGTGATTGGGATTCATTTAAGCAAGTAATTGAAGCACAAAATAAGTTTGCCTCAACTCCAATTATTATTGACTTAACAAATTAAGCAACCTTAAAAAGCATAATCATGAAAAAGATATTACTTATAATCTCCTGTATTTCAATAATTACCCTTTCATTTTCGCAAGATCAAAATGAAGATGCTAAGTTTTTAAAAATTGTAAAAGAATACACGTTAAACGAGGATGGCAGTGTAGAATATAATTACTCCAAAAGCCTAAAACTACTTTCACATTATTCGTTTCATCGTCTTTACGGGGAAACATTTATTATATATAATACTGATTTTCAAAATCTAAAAATTAATAGTGCATATACCATAATGGCTGATGGCAAAAAAGTAGTTACACCAAAAAACGCTTTTAATGAGGTTCTTCCAAGGTTCTCAGCAAATGCTCCTGCCTTTAATAATATTAGAGAGATGGTGGTAACGCATACAGGACTAGAAGTAGGAACAATCATCAATCTGGATTATACAATAACTTCGGATGCAGGATACTATCCATACCTAGTGGGAAATGAAACCTTATCCGAATCATCACCAATTGATGAATTAATAATTAAAATCAATGTCCCCAAAAGCCAACCTTTGAACTTCGCTTTACTTAATATTGATGGATCTCCGAATGTTGATTATAAAAATGGATTTGTAACTTATTCATGGGAATTTAGTTCAATTGCAGCAAATTCCAAAGAGAGTTATCAGGAGTATGATCATGTATCAGAACCAAGACTTATATACAGTACTGCGGCTGATATGAAATCGGCATATAAGCAATTTGTTGCTCAGGAAGCCTTTAATTATGCAACCAATGGAAGTATGGACAAGGTTGTTTCTAATATAATTGAGGGTCAGGATGATCAGTTAAAGATAGTATTGGAACTACGGAAAATTGTTTGCAATAATGTAAATAACCTAAATGTACCTTTGGCGTATACAGCAACAAAATGCCGTACTGCTGTAGAAACCTGGGAGAGTAATCAGGGAACAAAATTAGAAAAGGCTATACTACTATCAGCATTACTCAAAAAAGCTAATATATCTGCTAATCCTGTAGCGGTAATTCCTAATCAGTATTACAATGAAAGCATTGGAAATTTCTCAATGTACAACGATTTCCTGGTAAATGTTAATCTTAAAAAACATGGCGATATATATATTGCCACCAACTATATTAATAAGCAAAATTTAAAATTTGATCTATTTGATAAAACGACTCTTCTATTGGAACAAGGCAGTAAAAAGCTTAAAACAGAATCTCATAAGCCAGCAATAAGTAGTATTGGTTTAAAATTTGAAATTGACTTGCTAGATACCAAAAAACTTCTGGGAGAAGCATCAATGAAAATAACAAATGGTTTGCTTCCATATTTTAGTGTTTATCAGGATAGTTCTTATGTAAAATCAATAATTGTTGGTATTTCGAAAAGTGATATAGTTGATAATAAGATAGGTAAATTAACTCCCAGCATACTGGAAGCTGGTTTTTCTATGGAAAAAGATAATCCGGTTACAAAGCAAAGACGTTACTATACACTCAAACTCCCAACTGCATCGGTAGGTGTAGATGGTTGGCATATGACATTACTCAATGACCGAAGTATACCACTTGAAATTCCTAAAACAATTCATGAAAAATATGAATATGCAATTGTGATACCCAAAGGATCAAAATTGGTTACTCCTCCTACCTTTACAATTATTAAAAATGATGTGGGCTCTATAATCAACAAGTTAGAACAAGTTGACAACAAAATTGTTATCGTTAGAGAAATTAAGTTTGAGAAGAAAGTAATCTCAGCAATGGATTATTCGGCTTTCAAAAAGATAATGGATATTTGGAATAATAATAATTACAGGAAAGTCATTTTCAAGAACTAATCCTGACGTATTATTAGTATAAGTATAATAATAATTACAGGTCTGATTATTATTGGTCTTTTCAGTACTTCCAGGGCTGAGTATATTATAACTTACAATTGCAAAAAAGTCTGGATGCTAATTATGAACCTTTAATTTTTATTGGTTGTAGATTTATGAAATCTGTGCATAAACTTTTAAACCAATCTGGCCAAATTAGGATGAAGACTTACAAATTCCTTACCAATATTAAGAAGATTATTTGAATGATTTTTTAATGAAAGTACATCAACCATCATTTCTTTTGTTATGGGTTTGCTATACATGGTATGTAGATTTTGTTTATACAAAATCAATATACTATACTTTTTAAAACCCCAACTCGTCATTGTTATAACGCGGACGCAATATTTATACCATTGAATCATTTCGATTAAAGCGATCATGATAGTATTCAATAAAAGACTTTAATGGCTTTAATTTATCATAAGTGTAGATTTGATTAAAAAGGCATCCGTATTACAAACTCATACAAGTTTTAGTAATTTATCAATTTCGTAAAAAATCCGTCGTTATTAAAAGTATATAATTGATTACCAACGAAACGACGAAAAGCTAATCATTTTGATAAATACTAAAAAATTTCTACTTTTACTGTCTTACTTCTGACTTTAACAGAAAAAGGATCTCTTATGACAAAATATATGAACAACTCCAAAGAGGAGCTAGTAGATGAAATATATCGTTTAAATACAAAGATTTCTGAATTAGAAAAATCCGGTGATAAGGTTACAAAAGAAGAAGTTCATAGTAGTGAAAAATTGTTTTCCAGTTTTTTTGAGTTTGGGAATATAGGAGCCGCTATAACATCTCCAGATAAAGGATTTATTAGAGCAAACCAGAAGTTCTATGATCTATTGGGTTATAGTGAAGGTGAATTAAAGAAAATGACCTGGATTGAAATGACCCACCCGGATGACCTAAATAAGGACGTAACTCTATTTAATAAACTACTGGAAGGTAGAATCCCCAGCTATGAATTAGACAAACGTTTCTATAAAAAAGATGGCAGCATAATACATACTCATATTACAGTTTCATTTTATCATGAACAAGAAGATAAAAATGCTGTTTATATACTAGCAACGATACAGGATATTTCAAACCAGATTCAAATAGATGAAAGTATAAAAAAGAACCAGATTTTACTGCAGCAAGCTGAAGAAATTTCCAATCAAGGAGCATGGGAATGGGATATTGTAAATGATGAATGGACTTTTTCAGAAAACTGGCTAAGGATTCATGGTTGTAGACTAACTGGAAT